>CAVFZO010000011.1:0-36604 GCA_963626925.1 Clostridium sp. AM49-4BH | reverse complement strand
GTTCAGTAAAAGCTGAAAATGTTAAGGCATTGATGGCTAAGGAGAATATCGACGGAGCCCTCGTAGGAGGCGCTTCTCTCACACTCGACAAGTTCCTGCCTATCATGGCTTATAACAAATAATTAGAGGTAGATTGAAAATGGGTGTATTAGGAATCGTCCTGATTGTTGTTTTCTGTATCATCGCACTCCTTCTTCTGTTCCTGATTACTATCCAGGGTCAGGACAGCGTAGGACTCGGAAGCGTATTCGGCGGCAAGTCGGATTCAGCCTTCGGAAGCGGAACGAATTCGTTCCTGACCAAGATTACGGCAATTCTGGCAGTAGTTTTCATGGTGCTTTCACTTGTTGTCGCACTTGTCAACAAGTCATCGAGCGATGAGATTGCACAGATGACAAAGACAAAGATCCAGGAGAGTGTCTTCGACACTACAACAACTGAGACCGAGTCTGTCGAGAGCACGACATCCAACTGATTGTCTCATATTGAAGCCGGCTCCTTCTTGACGGGGAGTCGGTTTTTGTTTAAGGAGAAGAGCGGATGAGAATCGCTGTTGTGGTTTCCCCTAAAAACGGGGAGAGCCGCACAATACTTGAAACGGCAAAAGATGTAACGGTTACCCTCGAAAGGAGGGGATATTCCGTCGAATGCATAAATACTTTACTCGATTCAGACAAAAAGCTCACAATCTTTGATTATCTTGTCTTCATAGGGGAGAGTGTCTCCCTCTTTTCGAAGAAGGTTTCCCCCTCTCTCGGTAAGTATCTCAACTCATGTGGCACGATATCCGGAAAGAGGGCTGCCGTAATTCTTGCGGGAAGGACACTCCTCAAGACAGGGGCGATGGCTGCTCTGATGAAGGCAGTCGAGGGTGAGGGTGTCATACTCAAGACCAGCGAATTCTGCAATACTCCGTCAAAGGCCTCCGCTTTCGTCAACAACATCAACGTGGAAAGGAACTATTAAGGTTATGAAGAAACTTACATCTGTCATTCTGATTTTCGCACTTCTTGTTTTTTCGCTTTCAGCTGCAACGATCTCCAGTCCCGCAGCTACCGTGAACCTTACAAAGAACAAGGTCATCACGATGGATAGTCTCAACAGCGAGTATGAGACATATACTTCCCAGGGCTACAGTGTTACAAAACTCGAGGTCCTCAATTCCCTCATCGACGATATTCTCATCGAGCAGGGTGCCGCACGCGACGGCTATTCGATCACCGACAGTGAAGTTGATCAGCTCTACGCACAGCAGAAGAGCTCAATCGAGAGCCAGCTCGGTGCGACTCTTACTGATGACGAATGGAACACCTACGTAACAGAAAACGCAGGATCTGTCAGCGAATACAAGGAATACCTCAGAAAGCAGTACGTAACGCAGAGCTACGTCTACGGCGTCAAGAGCGAGACGGCGAACACTGTCGCAGAGCCGACTGACAAGGAGATCAGGGCATGGTACAGGCAGAACTCCTCCTCCTTCATGATGCCGGAAATGGTAAGACTGAGCGTCATTGCCATGGAGAAGACAGACGACGAGAGCTCTAACAGCACAAAGCTCAAGACTCTTCAGGATGTATATTCACAGATAAAGGCAGGAACTCTCACATTCGAGAAGGCAGTCCAGAACTACAGCGAGGACACATCGACGAAATCGAACGGCGGTGACTGGGGCTTCATGAGCGACAGCGATACAACAAGAGCAAGCATGGGCGACACCTTCGTCGACACAGTCATGCTCATGGAGGCCGGTGATATCGAGGGAGTATTCGAAACACCTTATATCTACTGCATCGTAAAATGCACAGTCCATCAGGATCCCAAGGTTCTCGCTCTCACAGATACCATCGAAGACTATAATATCACAGTATACAACTACATTTACCAGGGCCTCACATACCAGAACAGCCAGTATGCCTACTACAATGCATACAACGAGCTTATTTCGGAACTGAGAAGCCAGGCAAAGATCAATATTCTTTATTCAGAATCATGAGCATAAGAACAGACCGCCACAGGGCAAGAGAGATTGCCACAGGCACACTATATTCATTAGACATAAACTCCAATCTTCCTCCCGAGGGGGATTGGATTCTTTTCCAGGGTCTGAACGACGAGGAGATAGAAGAGCTTTCCACAGCCGTAAAGGTCTACGCACAGTTTCTGATCGAGGGTACGATAGCGTCACTCGGGGAGTGCGACAGGCTTATCTCACGCTATTCTGCAAGGCCCATCGAGATGATCGACGCCGTAGACCGTGCGATACTCCGTATCTCATTCTTCCAGCTCCTGTATGACAGAGAGACACATCCGACCATTGTCATAGACGAAGCGGTGAAGCTGAGCCAGGAGCTGAGTAACGACGTCTCCTTCAAGTTCATCAACGGACTACTCGATGCATATAACAGAGGAAAAGAATGATACAATACAAAGATGATTACCAGATAGACAAGATACGTTCATCGTGCAAGCTTCTTGCAGAGATGTTCGAGACTGTCGGCGAAAAGATAGGGGAGGGAATCTCCACATGGGATGTAGACCGCATGTGCGAGGATTTCATGCGTAAGCACCACTCACGCGGTCCCTGTAAGGGCTATATGGGATTTCCCGCAGTAAGCTGCACATCCGTCAACGACACAATCATTCACGGCATTCCCTCGAAGCGCGAGATACTCAGAAACGGGGACCTTCTGTCCCTCGATGTATGCATCAGCCTCGACGGCTATATTTCCGACAGCACACACAGCTACGAGATCGGGAAGGTCAGCGACGCCGTGCATGAATTCAACGTAAATACACGTAAGAGCCTGTACCTCGGAATAGATGCCGCATCCAAACCCGGCGCAAGAGTTATGGATATATCTCTTGCGGTATCGAATTATGCGCGTAAGTTCCACTACGGAATACTCAAGGATTACTGCGGCCACGGAGTCGGACTGGAGCTTCATGAAGACCCGACGGTCCCCAACTACGTCGACCTTTCGATGCCGAATCCCAGACTCAAGAAGGGGATGGTATTTGCAATAGAGCCGATGCTCATGATGGGCGGTAAGAGTAAATACTATATTGAAGATGACGAATGGGCCGTCAAGACCATCGACGGTTCCTATGGTTGTCACTGGGAACATACAGTCGCAGTGACAGAGAACGGATTAGAGATTCTCACAGAACTATAAAATAATTCAGGAGTGGATATGGAGCAGCCGAAGAAGGATTTCATTACTTGTGACATGATTCGCGATGCAGGCATAAAGCTTGCTCACAGGATGTACAAAGAGGATCATTTCGTCCCCGACGTCATCTATGATTCCCTGAGGGGAGGCGCATACCTTGCCAACGTCATCAGCGAATACTACAAGCTACAGGCAATGAAAACAGGCCACGAGCCGACATTCTACGCAGCTGTCGTCGCCCGCTCCTACGGTAAACTCGTCGAGCACACCAACAAGGTAGATATCGACGGATGGACATGGAGTCCGAAGAACCTCAGAAAGGGCCAGAAGGTCCTCATCGTCGACGATATCTTCGACACCGGTCTTACGGTCAACTCACTCTGCGACACGATTATGGCCAACGGAATCCCGAGAGAGGACATCAAGGTTGCGGTATATGACTATAAGGTATCACTCTACCAGTGGAAGGACGGAAAGCCCGAGCTTCCCGTGCAGCCCGACTACTGGTGCCGAAAGCACATCCTCCACAGCAAGGACGACTATCTGTGGATTCACTACACATGTCATGAGTTCATAGGACTTACACACGAAGAGATAGAAGAGGTCTACGACGACGAGGAAGTAAAGAAGATACTCCACGAAATCTGTGAAGACTGAAAGGCATTACAAACGGGCTGATTTCTCAGCCCGATTTCTTTTCATTGACGGATCAGATGGAGGTATTCCAGTTCTCAACCTTACTGTCCTTGAGGTTGATGCACTTTGCTCCGCTTTCGGCAGTGATGACATTGATGTAATTGCCGTCTGTTGAAATACCTGCGACATATATTACTTCGATACCAGAAAGGCTTGATACAGATTTTTTATAAAGTTTGTTCTCCGTCTTATTAACGGCATATACTTCGTTGACACCGCTGATAATGAAATATGCATTGTCAGCAACCACAGTCATCGGCACTCTGACAAGAGGAGATGAGGAAGCTGTTCCGTCCACAGCTGTATCTGAGCCTTCAATATAGAATGTCTTGTCCGTTGTCACAAAGCATCCGCCGATATAGGATCTGAACTTCTTATCATTGGAAACCGTATTATTGACAGCCGATCCGTCGAAAGTGAAGTAACAAGCCCTGCTTGAAGTGCTTGTCCCTTCAGTTCCGATGAAGTAGTTTCCTCCGATGTAACTGACGTTATACATAGCATTGGTGCATGAAACGACATCCGAATCAGTCGGCTTTACAGCGGCATCCTTCATGAAGAGATAATACTGTGACATGTCGGAAGATCTGAAGACAATCACATTCTTTGCCGTTACGCCGGAATTATCAAAAGAAGCGGACTGGACGATATACTTGTCTCCCGAGAGAGAATCATAGACCTCTGATGTCCCGTCATTCTTTACAAGATGGTATTTGCCGTCGCCGCCGTTTGTCGGATCCGAATAATAGATACACTCCCATGTGTAGGTGTATGCAGTACTATCACCTGAAGTTGAAGTAGAGGAGAGCGAGCCCCAGATTACGTTTCTGTAAGCGGAGCCGACGGAAACTGTATCAGAGGTTTTTCCGTCCTTTGCACTGTAAACGAAGATACCTTCGTTGGAAGACACAAGGTATGAGGAAGAGGAGCTGTCCTGGGCAAGCACCGTCCTTATTACATAGCTCTCTTTTTTTACTGACTGGCCGGCTTCCTGAAAGAGACCGGTATCTGAATCCATATTGCATGAGACAGCAAGGACGAGAAGAAAGAGCACTGTCACATATGAAATTATCTTTTTCATCGTATTTCTCCTAGTTGCGGTATGATGCGAAGAGCTGGCACGGGATAGAGGTATGAAGGCCGTTCTTCTTCGTGTTCACATAGAGTTCGGGAGTGAAGTTTATTCCGCTCTTGAGACCGAAGGACCAGTTATCTGTAAAGAAGTATCTTGCTCCGACGGAGAGTGTCAGAGTGGGAGAGAACATCGACTTGTTGTTGTAGCTGAGATAACTGAAACCCAGTCCTGCCGAGATGGGGAGTTCGAACTTTCCCTGCACAGGGACATAGGTTGCCTTCACGAGGAGGGGAACCTGGGTAAAGAGCTTCTGATCCGAGCATCTGTTGAACTGATAGCCGATTTCTCCTCCGACGGAGAGTACGGGATTGACGAAGACCTCGTAGTCGATGGAGCCGTATCCTCCGATATTGAAATGAGAGCCTTCATCGCCCCACCATAGCCCCGTCTCCCATTCTCCGCTTTCATTCTTGTATGAATTTGTGAAGGGGAGGTCCGCGCCGACGGTGATCGTGAAGACCTGTGAGCCTGTTTCATAGTAATCCTCTGCTGCAAGTCCCGTTAATACGAGAAGTGAGAGCAGTATGATGATGAATGATTTCTTTTTCATGGCGTCAGTATACAGTAAAACGGAATGTCTTTCAAATTGAGTATTGTAGTTGACTCGGACTATGAAGTAACATTTATGCGTGTTGGAACTTAAATGCAAAGATTTGTCAAAGAGTATTCTCTCCTCCCTTAAAGAGGAAACTTTATCCTTTATTGATAAAGGAAATAGAGCGCCTTCTCTTGCCGTCATACTCGTCGGAAACGACAGCGCAAGCGCATCATACGTAAAAAGCAAGGGAAAGAGGTGCGACGAACTGGGGTTTGTGCATTTTCAATATTCCTTGAGTGAAGATTCATTGGAGAGTGACGTCATTGCGCTGATTGAAAAACTTAATGACGACGAGAGCGTCGACGGCATCCTCGTGCAGCTTCCGCTTCCGGGACATATTTCTGTCGATTCTGTCATCAATGCAATAGCGCCTGAAAAGGATGTCGACGGCTTTACCCCGTATTCGACGGGGCGGCTTACACTCGGGTATCCCTCCTTCGTTCCATGCACACCTCTCGGGATACTGAAGATACTCAGCCATTGGAATATAGAGACGAAAGGAAAGAGGGTTTGCGTGATCGGACGCTCCAACATCGTCGGACGGCCCCTCTCGATTCTTCTTTCCTCGAAGGGATATGATGCGACAGTCACGCTCTGTAATTCATATACGGAGAATCTGAGAGATATAACACTTGAGAGTGACATTGTGATAAGCGCCGTCGGAAAGGCTAATTTTCTGGATGCCTCCTACGTAAGGGACGGCTCTGTCGTGATCGACGTCGGTATCAACAGGGTTGAGGACAGTACGAAGGAAAAAGGATACAGACTCACCGGAGACTGCGACTTTGAATCCTTCCGGGGGAGGGATGTTGCAATAACACCCGTTCCAGGCGGCGTGGGGGTTCTGACAGTAACGGCCCTCATGATGAACACACTCCAAGCGGCTGAAAGAAGAGCAGAGAGATGAAGAAATACCTTATAGAAACATACGGCTGTCAGATGAATACTGCCGAGAGCAACGCAATCGAGACACTTCTCAAGGGCCGCGGTCTCGAGAGTACAGAGAACCCCGATGAGGCCGACGCAGTCATCATCAACACGTGTTCGGTCAGAAAGACTGCCGAAAACAGAATATGGGGGAGACTGGGGTTCTACCACGCCATCAAGAAGAAGCGCTCCCTCACGCTTGTCGTTACGGGATGCATGGCATCGAGGATGAAGGACGAGATGAAAAGGGAAGCTCCCTTTGTCGACTTTGTTGCCACTAACGAGGAGAAGGACAGGATAGCAGACTATATTGCAGGGGAGAGTATCCTCTCCGGGAATAAGTACAGCTTCCTTACATCATATTACAAGGAAGGGGAGTTCAGTTCTTATATCCCCATCATGAACGGATGCAACAACTTCTGCTCATACTGCATCGTGCCGTATGTCAGGGGACGAGAGATGTCGAGAGATGTGGAGTCCATCATCGAGGAAGTGAAGTTCCTGGAAAGCAGAGGCGTCAGGGAGGTGACACTCCTGGGGCAGAACGTCAATTCGTACTCATCGACATACAAAGGTGAAGCCGTTGATTTTCCGCGACTTCTTGAGATCATCACACCATATATGCACAACATACTCTGGGTGAGGTTCGAAAGTCCCCATCCAAAGGATTTCTCCTCACACCTCATTGATGTCATTGCAACAAACGAGAAAGTCAGCAGCCATATCCACCTGCCGATGCAGTCTGGAAACACAAGAATTCTCACACTCATGAACAGACACACGACAAGGGAGAAGTTTCTCTCGCTTGTCGAGGATATGTATGCGCGTATTCCCGGCCTCACGCTCTCGACGGACGTCATAGTCGGCTTCCCGACAGAGACGGAGGAGGAGTATGAGGAGACTCTCTCCATGATGGACGCAATGAACCCCAGCGAGGCCTTCATGTACTACTATAACCCCAGAGAGGGGACGAGGGCGGCCTCGATGGAGGGCCAGATAGATGAGAATACGAAGAAGGAGAGACTCGAAAAGCTTATCAATCTCCAGCTTGAGAGGCAGAAGAAAATCAGAGAAAATTCCCTTCCTCTTACAGTTACTGCCATAATAACAAATGAAAGCAGGGACGACAGGGAGCGCTATCTCTGCCGTGACGAGCATAACTACTACTATTCAATAGAACCGCTCGGAAAGCACAATCCCGGTGATAAGGTAAGACTCAAAGCCGATGTGCTCCAGGGTAACACATTCAGAGGTGTGGAAATTGAGTGACTATGATTCTTTCTTTAAGCTTTTGAAATCATCAAAACGTACAGCCGTTCTCACAGGCGCCGGAATAAGCACGCTCTCCGGCATTCCCGATTTCCGATCGAATGGAGGGATATACTCAAAGTCTTTCGGCTCTCTTCCTGTCGAGAGACTTCTCGAGATCGATTTCTTCATGAACCATCCCGAGGAGTTCTATGCATGGGCGAAGGACGGCTGGTACAGCGATGCCGTCTATAAGCCCAGTATCGTACACGAGACAGTCAGAATGATGGAGGAGAAGGGACTCCTCTGTGGCGGTGTATGGACGCAGAATATAGACTCCCTCCATACATACTGCGGCTCGAAGAAAGTCTACGAGCTTCACGGGACGCTCAGGACTTCGACATGCACGAAATGCGGAAGAAAATACACATTCGAAGAGACAAGAAATGCCCTGAAAGACACTGCGTACCCTGCGTGTTCGGAATGCGGCTCTCTTATAAGACCCGACATCGTGTTCTACGGAGAGAACCTCGACGAGCATCTTATAGAGAAGGCACATTCCGTGATGAGTTCTGTCGACCTCACGATTGTTCTCGGTTCATCGCTTGTCGTCAATCCCGTTGCGTCGCTTCCTCTCTTGACGCTTTACGGCGGAGGAAAAGTCGTAATAGTCAACAGGGACAGGACATACCTCGACGGAAGGGCGGCCTTCCTCTTCGATGATCTTGCCGAGTGGGGTGAAAAAACGGCAAAGATTCTGGAAAAATGGTGAAAAACTCCTCTCTGAGGTTTGTTTTTTGTTTCAAAGATGATTATATTTACCCTGTAAACATCTAATGGGGGTGTTTTGGTTTCGACTGGCTTTGCTAGGCTGTAGACTGCGAATCAAGCGCTGACTTGTTAAACCGGCAAAAAAAATTAAATGCTAGAAAAGAAGAAGACTACGAAGTCGAATCTGAAGCATTTGCTTTAGCTGCCTGAGCAGCTTCGGCAAAAAGAGGGAAAGTTCTGTCTCCGGCGGACTCTCTTACTTAACAAAGGAGAATCATCCGTTCTGAGTGTCCCGGCTTAACGGAAACAATCAGGGAATGCTTCATATACAACGTGCGTTCCGCCCCTTAGTATATGGAAAAGATCAGAAGTGGAACTACATTCGTAGACGTTTACAGGTAGACTGTTAGGACGGGAGTTCGAGTCTCCCCACCTCCATCACTCATTGCCAATAATATTGGGGGTATTTATGGCAACAAGAAACGATGTTCGTGTTGTAAAGACACGGCAGAAACTCCGGAGTGCCCTTCTGATGGTCCTGGAGAAGAAGAGAATCGAGGATCTCTCGATAGCCGAGGTCTGCAGGGCCGCAGGAGTCAACCGAAATACATTCTATTCTCATTACTGTGATTTATACGAGCTTCTTGAAGAAGTGAAGACAACGTATCTTAAGTATTTCATCAATCAACTCACCCAATACAGAAAAAAGAGTACCGGAATGGAAGACATGCTTACCCACTTTCTGGAGCTCATCGATGAAAACCGCTTCTTCTTCTCCGTGATATTCTCCGACAAGAGCGTACTTTTGTTTCTGTGCAGTCTTATCAAATATCTGCTTGAAGGCACATTGGACAGCAGCAGCGTCACATATTCTGATGCTTCGGCATTTCTCGAAGGAGGCGTCAGCAACATGATTGACAGCTGGTTTAAAAGCCCGGGTCAGATTACAGCGGAAGAGGAAGCCGTAAGAATAAACGTTTTTATAGAAAAGCTTCTCTGCTGAAAGAGGAATGCTCAGCTGTTGAGATCTCTCAGCTGGCGACGCTGGTCGATCTTTGCGTCCCTCTCCTTGATGGCCTCTTTCTTGTCGTGGACGTTCTTACCGCGGGCGAGGGCGATTTTCATCTTGACGAGGTTGCCCTTGAGGTAGATTTCAAGAGGGACGATGGTAAGTCCCTTCTCGTTTACCTTCCTGGTGAACTTCCTGATCTCCATCTTATGCGCGAGGAGAATACGGCGCCTGTCAGTCTGATGATTGAAGATGTTGCCGTGCGAGTAGGGCTGGATGAGAAAACCGATGAGAACAAGCGAACCGTCCTTCGGAGAGATGTAGCTGTCGGAGAACGAACACTTTCCCTCCCGGACGGACTTGACCTCGGTACCCGAGAGGGCGATTCCGCACTCGAGCTCTTCGATTATCTCATAGTTGAAGTATGCCTTCTTGTTCTTCTGTATAAGTTTGAAAGACTTTTCGTCACTCATGTTTCACCAGCCTGAATCCGTTGAATTCCGAACAGGAATACTTATGCACAGTTCCCATATCTTCTAAAGAGATATTCTCGTTAACATAGCTTCCGCCCGCCACTATGATATCATCAAAGGGGAAGAGTGTCTCGAGAGAAGAAAGAGTATCTTCTCCGACAAGTCTCATCAGCGGGATATATACCGACTCAGTCATGTCCCAGAGCTGTCCCATGAGACCTGTCGGTGTGGAGGAGTTGTTCTCGACAAATATGATGGAAGTCACATAGTCCTTATCTTGACTAGAGAGTGCGGCGACAGTCCATTCGACATATGTCGGAAGGGAATACTCTACGCCGTCCTTTGCGCTTTTCCACTCTGCGTACGCCTCTGCGGCATACCAGCTTATACTCCTGACAGGCCTTGAAGAACGGGAGGAAAGTGTTATGTTCTTGAGGTAGTTCGAATCCACAAGTCCCGAGGAGACAAGTTCGTCGATGTTGTCTCTGCTCCACTTGGGATTGGCCTCCACGAACTGGGCATACTCATTCTCGGTTATGAGACTGGAGGCAATTGAGAATGAAGAGTAGGTGAGAGTCTGAGGTATGTAATCCGACTGAGGGTATTCCGTTGTCGTGGACTTACCCAGAGTCACGATTCCGCCATCGTATCTGTAGAAGGAACCGTCCTTCGTGACCTTTATTTCAGTCGTCCCGTCTGTCTTTGTTATTTCACCGTTATTTCCGTCGCTGTAGAGGGAGACAAGGAAGCTCTCCACCTTACGGCTCTCGTCCGTTTCATAGATGATACCGGCCTTATCGAGTACGGCTTTCGCCTTGACTGAGTCGTCGTACATCGTCTTCGATGTTATGTGGAGTATTGAATACAGCCATATGTCTTTCACGTCGCTGATTCCCATTTCGGCTGCTGTCAGGGCAAACTTCTCCATTACCGACGGGTAGACGGCAGAAGCGGAAAAGTCGGTTATTGCCGAGAACGATGCAATGTCTTCGGCACATACTTCGACGGCCTTCCTCTTCACTTCATCGCTGTATGTGAGGACAGGCTTTATGACTGTTGATTTATGGGAGAAGATGGTGAAGAAGTAGTGTCTCTTCACCCTCTCCGTCTGCTCTCCGATCTTTATGCCTTCATATGTAAATGTATATGTATGTTCTCCCGCCGTTGTCTCGAGCTTTGTCCCGTATCCGTTACCGAGATACCTGCCGTCTTCATATACGCCGAGAATCGGGAGGGAGGTATCGAATTTCACATAGGCTCTATCCGATACAAGTCCCGGAAGAAGGCATAAAAGGAAGAAAAGAACAAGAAGAAAAAGAAAGAATAAGGCAAGTATATAATAAGCGGGACGCATCCCGTGCCATGGTTTCAGGACGACGGGTTCGACCTCGGGAAGCTTTGTCTTTTTGAACATAGCATAAAGGTAATAACCAAATCTTCTCTTGTCAATTGAGGGTTATGAGTGTTACTTTGTCTTCATGGATAATTTCCTCACATGGGTTGAAAGATATACTGAAAAGCGCCTCACGAAGCGTAAGGCAAAGCGTGTTTACAACAAGACGAAGAAGAGAACATTTCTCTCCGAGGCACTCGAATGGCTGGATGCACTTGCCTTCGGTGTCTTCTGGGTCATCATAATAAACCAGTTCCTCTTCCAGCTCTTTGTCATCCCCTCTCCGAGCATGGTATCTACACTGCTTGTCGGAGACAGGGTGGTCGTCAACAAGACAAGTTACGGCATAGAGCTCTATCCCACTGGCCCCAAACTCTTCGAGAACGAGAGGAGGGTCCAGAGGGACGACATCATCACTTTCTACAATCCCGAATATGACTCGAGAGGTCCCTTTTTCGATATTCTGAGCCAGGCTTTATATATGGGAACTCTGTCACTTGTAAACATCGACCGTGACAGCGACGGCAACGTCAGGGAACGTCTCTTTGTCAAACGTGCTGCGGCGCTCTCGGGTGACAGGGTGAAGTTCGTTGACGGCGACGTCTACATAAAGGCCGCGGGAAGCGGGGAGTACGTCGAAGAGAACGAGTTCCGTACTTCGAACGGCCTCAGCACGGCACCCTCACGCAGCGTCGACACATCTCTTTACGATGCGCTCAAGGCAGTTGCCAGAATCGAGGCATATATATCGAAGAACCTGAGTTATCCGAATTACCTTGTAAAGGAATACTCGGCGATGTCGGGTACCGACTACGACTACAAGTTCGACCTCTACGAGTTCAACAGGGCATACTATGAGGAACTTACCTTCATTGATCCGACAGACCGTGAAGCAAGAAGTTCGTCTAATAAGTACACGGCAGGAATATATGTTCCGGACGGCTCGGTGCTTCCCCTCGGAGACAACAGGGACAACAGCCAGGACGGAAGATACTTCGGTCCTGTCAGCGAAGATGACATCAACGGCATGGTCATCGCACGCTTCTGGCCGCTGAATCGTCTGGCGATACTCACCGATGATTGACTCATATTCTCCGGATAAGCCCCTCTCATTATATATACATGTACCTTTCTGCAGATCGAGGTGCGACTACTGCGCCTTCTATTCCACGTTATTCGATGAAGATAACAGGGAAGGGTACTACAGAATACTGGAGGGGGAACTCGAGAGCGTCGTCGAAGATGTCAGACGTCCGTTCCACACAGTCTACTTCGGAGGCGGCAATCCCGTACTCCTCGGCACCTCCCGCATTCTCTCCCTTATCAGAATTGCAGAACGCTACGGTAAAAGCGCAGAAACTACTGTCGAGATAAACCCAGAGGATGTATCGCCGGAAATCGGGAAGCTTTACCCGTCAGTGACGAGAATATCTACCGGAATACAATCCATGTCGGATAAAACCCTCACATTCCTCAACAGAAGAACAAGGGTTAAAGACAACATAAAGGCGATGGAATACCTTTCCTCCTCTCCGTTCATCTGGAACGCCGACATAATGACGGCCGTCCCCGGGACAGATGTCGCCGACACCCTGTATGATATTGACAGAGTAATCTCATACAGGCCGCATCACATATCATTCTACTGCCTTACATTCGAAGAGGGGACACCCCTTATAAAGAGGTGTGCGCCTCTCGGGGACGAAATGGAACGTGACTATCTCGTTTTGGGATGGAACAAGTTGAGGAAAAGCGGCTACCGGCATTATGAAATCAGCGCTTTTTCCCTTCCCGGTTCCGAGTGTCTGCATAACAGTGTCTACTGGACTTTGGGGCAGTATATAGGACTTGGCCCTCAGGCGGAGAGCTTTCTCGGCTACACGACAGGAACGACGATGAGAAACAGAGAGTCCATCGAAGATTTCATCTGTAATCCCGGCTTCGACTGCGAACCTCTTACAAAGGAGGAGACCGAGGAAAGCTATCTTCTCACAGCCCTCCGGACAGATAACGGTATTAAGAAGGATTATTACAGAGAAAGGTTCAAACTCTCCTTCGACGACCTTTACTCCGACAGGATCACAACACTCGATCCAGAGTGGTACATCAACACAGATGAAGCATTCTCCCTGACAGAGAAGGGGATGCTGATGCTGAATACTGTTATTCTTACTCTGTCGATGGCAATTTGAGCTCATTATTCCAGATAACTTCTTTCTAAACAAAAAGTTGATTTTATTCGATTTATGGAATACAGTTTTAACAGTGAAAAAAAGGAGCTGTCTGAGGAAATGAAATACATTTCGATAACACAGGCTGCAGAAAATTGGAAGCTGACCAAGAGGAGAGTATGCGTTCTGTGCAACGAAGGCAGAATAGACGGAGCACAGAAGGCCGGTGCGACATGGATTATTCCCGAATGTGCAGCAAAGCCGTCCGATGCAAGGATCAAAAGCGGAAAATACATAAAGACGAAAGACGGGGAGGGAAGAAATGGTTAACTTGAAGAAAATCTTTGATGGACATGAGAGCGTCAATATCGAAGTCAAGGCTGCCGACAAAGGCGTCCCGTCAAGCGTCTGGGATACATATTCATCCTTTGCCAATACCTTCGGAGGAACAATCATTCTCGGTATTGGAGAAGACCGCAGGACAAAGAAGTTTCTACCGCTTGGAGTCGATAATCCCCAGCAGATCATTCTTGACATATGGAACACGCTCAATAACCGCCAGAAGATAAGCTGTAACATCCTCCTTGAACATCATGTTTACCCTTGTACTTATCAGGATCGTGTCTATGTAGTGATGGAAATCCCGCGTGCGGAAAGGACGGAAAAGCCTGTTTATATCGGATAGGACATGTTTAAAGGCTCATTCAAACGCAATCATGAGGGCGACTACCACTGTACAAAGGAAGAGGTCAAGGCGATGCTCCGTGATCAGTCTGACACATCTGCGGATTCTCTCGTCCTTGATAATCTGAGTCTCTCTGTCCTGAACCCTGACAGCATTAAATCATACAGGATCAAATTCCGCGGGATAAGGCAGAATCATTTCTGGAACAATCTCAGGAATGATGAATTCCTTATGAAAATTGGTGCCGCGCGCATATCGGAAACGGACGGCCGTGTTCATCCCACACTCGGGGGACTCCTCTTCTTCGGAAATTACATCGATATAATGAATGAACTACCTTATTATTTCCTGGATTACCGTGAAAAGGATCTGTCGGATAAACGCTGGATTGACAGAATCTGCTCAAGTGATCCCGACTGGTCGGGCAATGTCTATGATTTCTATTTCAGGATATATAACAAGATTACGTCAAATGTTAAGACTCCGTTCGAACTTGACAAGAATGGTGTACGGGTCGAAGAAACAGCTGTACACAAAGCATTGAGGGAGTGTCTGGCCAATGCTCTTGTCCATGCAGATTATTACGGAAGACAAGGTGTGATCATCGAGAAAGAATTCACGCACATCACATTTGCCAATCCCGGCACTTTCCGTATTGACGTCAACGAGGCGATTGCCGGAGGAATAAGTGATGCCCGCAATACACGCATCTTCAATATGTTTTCGTTGATTAATATCGGCGAGAGGTCAGGGACAGGGCTCTGCGATGTTTTCAATGTATGGAAGGAAAATGGATATCGTGAACCGGAGATCATTGAATCTGTCTCTCCTGACAGGGTGACCATCTCAGTAAACATAGAGTCTTCATTCAATGTTACATCTGAAGCTATCGCGAACTCGGAGGAAGTTGGCGCGAACTCAGAGAAAAATGTCGCGAAATCGGAGGAAGTTGGCGCGAATCCGGAAGAAGATGTCGCGAACTCAGAGAAAGATGTCGCGAACTCAGAGAAAGATGTCGCGAACTCAGAGAAAGATGTCGCGAACTCAGAGAAAGATGTCGCGAACTCAGAGAAAGATGTCGCGAACTCAGAGAAAGATGTCGCGAACTCAGAGAAAGATATCGCGAACTCAGAGAAAGTTATCGCGAACTCAAAACCAGACGTAAAAGATATTGAAAATGAAATATTAAAGTACATATATGAACATACAAACTCATCAACAAAGGAAATCTCTGAAGTCTTCAATTTAAATGTCAGGACAATTCAGAGGGCTATCAAAGTTTTGGAAGAAAAAAACCTTTTGAAGAAAAAAGGTAACAGGAATAAAATCACATGGGTTGTAACAATAGAACTTTGAGATTTTCTAAATCATTAATGCTTGATTAGACATGTCTCAATATCATTCATAATTATCAAGAATATATTGACTGAAAAATATGCGCTGTGGTAAAAACATAGGGTATTCTAACTAGATATCGAGGTATTTACATGTCTGGCCACAGCAAATGGGCAACTATTAAACACAAGAAAGGTATTGCAGACGCTAAACGCGGACAGGCTTTCACAAAACTCATCAAGGAAATCACAGTATGTGCAAAGATGGGTGGTCCTGATCCGGAGTCTAACGCAAGACTTAGAACTGCTATCCTCAAGGCAAGAGCAGAGAACATGCCTAAGGATAACATCGAAAGAGCCATCAAGAAGGGAAGTGGAGAGCTCGGAGCTTCTACTTTCTACGAATTAACTTATGAAGGATATGCTCCCGGCGGAGTTGCCATTATTGTCGATACCCTCACAGATAACAAGAACAGGACTGCAAGTGATGTAAGAAGCACGCTTACAAAGCTCGGCGGATCTCTCGGTGCAACAGGATGTGTCTCCTACATGTTCCAGACAAAGGGCATCATCACATATTCAACCGAGAAGTACACGGAAGATCAGATCTTCGAAGTCGCTCTCGAGAACGGCGCAGAAGATGTTTCGACGACAGACGATGTCATCGAAGTAACAACGACTCCGTCCGACTTCGCTACTGTCCTTGAAGCAATGCAGGCAGCAGGCTTCGAGCAGGAAAGCGCAGACGTCCAGAGAATTGCCGACCAGACTGTCACACTCGACAGCGAGAAGGCCAACAAGGTTCTCCGCATTGTCGAGAGACTCGAGGAACTGGACGATGTCCAGCAGGTTTCAACGAACCTCGATCTTCCTGATGATTTTGTTGCCGAGGACTAAGATTTGAATATACTTGGAGTAGATCCAGGACTCGCTAACACAGGCTGGGGTGTCGTCTCTTATGACGGGAGGACATACCGGCCTGTTTCTTATGGTGTAATAGAGACTCCTTCTAACGAAGATCCCCAGAAGAGAATATATACAATAGCACAGGACCTCGGGACGCTTGCCGAAAAGTATGCCATCGACTGCGTCAGCATGGAGGATATATTCTTTGCAAAGAACATCACGTCGGCTATTCCTGTGGCAAAGGTGATCGGAGCCGTAATATATAAATTCTCAGAAATGAACATCAAGACATATCTCTATACTCCCAAGGAAATAAAGCTCGGTGTCGTCGGACTCGGGAACGCCGAAAAGGAACAGGTTCAGGATATGGTGAAAAGGATATTGAAGCTGAAGGAAGTTCCGAAACCCGACCATGCCGCCGATGCCCTTGCCGACTGCATCTGCCACGTTACACACAGCTCACTCAAAATCGTCAGATAAATCGACATTTTTAATGTTGTTGTCTGTATCTTTTCCTTGCTTATCGAAGTTTTAATATTAGATTTCAGAAAAGAACCTTTTCAGGAGAGCAATACTACAATGAAAAAGATATTCACAATTACACTGATCATGCTGATAGCCTTCTCCATTGTCCTCGTATCGTGCAGCAACAACCCGAACGAAGAGAAGAAGGAAGAAACACCGAAAGAGGAGAAAATCTCCGATTCTCAGCTTAAGGTTCTCGGCGAGAAGTATTCGGCACTTTCAACAAACGTTACATCCCTCATTACAACTGTCGACAAGGACAGCGAAGACTACAAAGAGGAAAGAACGCTTACTGTAACATCATCTTCAAAAGACAGTTTCTCACTTGTGACAGCTGAAGAAGTTGCAAAAGTTGATGAAAAAGATGGCGGAACATCAAGTGAAGATACGGGAGTTGAATCTTCATCTACCGAAACAGAAACACTTGAACCTGCTGCATATAAATCACTTTCCTGGTCTGTCTCATACAAGAATATAGTAGATGAAGATGTTTTATCCTTTACCAGATCCGGTCTTACTCTGAAGATTACATTATCGACTGATGATTCCACGACATATTCAGATGATGAAGGCAGTTCCTACAGCAAAATTGAAGACTCTTCACTTATGAATGAATATCAGGCACTGCTTGATCTCTATAAGGCTTATTCTAATGATTCTTCATATGTCCTTTCCTTCGAGAAGAACAGTGATGCGATGAAGAAGGTAATTACTCTGGTGAATGAGTATGCACCTGAATTCAAGGTGAACATCACATTCGGAACAAAGAGTCAGGGAAAGCTTGAGGCCGATGTCATTCTCAACGTCGCAGATGACGGCAGGATTCTCGTAAACGTAAAGTCGGCAACTGTTTCAATTTCAGAAAAGAAGATCTTTACGACGGAGAATGCTGCTTTCAAGGTAACACCCGGCGACAATTTCAACCTTAAGTTCAAGCTTAATGGCGGCATCGACGGTTCTGCTTTTTACATTACATTAAAAGACATGACTGTCTCGGGCGGCGTCACAGTCGACTTCGAGGATGTAACGGTCAAGACTCCGTATGATGATAAGAACAATTTTGAGTTCGTCATGAAGGGAAGTGTCTCTTATAACTTCACCAGTAAGGATGCCAAGGCAGATGTCGAAGTCAGTGACAAAGCTACAATTGATATCAGCGGAATCAGCAAGTATCTTCCTGAAGGAGTTACACTGCCGTCACTCGGTGTAACTGTCGGCTTCACCTATGACGGAAAGTTGACTCTGCCGAAAGCTGATGAGCTGAAATTCGAATACTTCGATGAATTCGTAAAGAATTTCAAGATTACGAAGTTCATGATCGGCAATCTCCCGATAACAACAGATTCCGTCAACAAGCTTATCCAGGATAACAGCCAGAAGATATATGATTATATCGGTAAGGTTCTGACGGATGCTGCTGAAAAGGCTTCGGAAGCGGAGAAAGAATCTTTGACTGACGAATGAACAGCTTCCGGGACATCATACTCTTGCCTGTTTTGTCCCGGAGAGTTCCAACTCATGCCCCTGTATCGATTGATTCGTCAGAAATGGTCCACCGTTGAAAAATACGGTGGATTTTTCTTTTTAACAAGTGTCTTTTTCTTCACTTTTGGACTATCCTTTTCTTATGATCAACGCCATTAGAGGAAAGATAGTCGAGATAACCGATTCGTCGCTCGTTGTTCTGACGGATTCAGGTGTCGAATACTTCATAGACACAACACTGACAAGTGCCAGTAAGTTCAGGGCACTCTCAGCCGAAGAGAAGCTGAACGTGAGGGTTCTCACAGTCCTTCAGCACAGGGAGGACAGCATGACGCTCTTCGGTTTCTGGGACGAGAAGGAGAGGTTCACCTTCAATGAACTTCAGACCGTGCCGGGTATTGCGGCAAGGGGTGCCTTGAAGATACTCAGTGGAATTACTGTCGACGACCTTGCACTGGCCCTTGACCTCAATGACGTCAAGAAGCTGAGTAAAGTTCCCGGCCTCGGCGCGAAGACAGCGCAGAAGCTCATCCTCCAGCTCAGGAACGTCCTTGTCTTCGACGAGGGCGAAGGGGAGGGAAAGAAGGATAAGAGCGAGGGCCGTACCGCCGAACGCTTCAGGGATTTCATCGTCTCGTTTACCGAGATCGGCTACGACCGCAAGAGTGTCATCAAGGCAATCGACGAGACTCTCGAAGAGTCGGGATCCCTCTATTCATCACTTTCCGACAGGGAAATTGAAAACAAGATATTCAATGCTGTTCTCAGGAGGCTAAATTGATTAAGGAAAACAAATTCGACCTGGATGATGCAGCTCTCGAAGAGAGAACAGTCAAACCCGAGATGATAGAACGCGAGGAAGTTCAGGAGAATATCCTGAGACCGAAGTACCTCTGTGACTTCCAGGGACAGAAGGAACTCAAGGAAAACCTCAAAATTTACATCGATGCGGCGAAGAAGAGAGGTGAAGCTCTCGACCATATATTTCTCCAGGGCCCTCCGGGACTGGGAAAGACGACGCTTGCATCCATCATCGCAAACGAGATGGGGGCCGATATAAAACTGACAAGTGCGACTGCACTCGACAAGCCCAGAGACCTTGTCGGTATTCTTACGAATCTCACTGCAGGATCGGTGCTCTTCATCGACGAAATCCACGGTCTCAAGAAATCCATGGAGGAGACACTCTATGTCGCCATGGAGGACTACAAGATTGACTGGGTCATCGGACAGGGGCCGTCGGCAAGGACGATCAAGGTCGACCTTGAACCCTTTACGCTCATCGGGGCGACTACACGTACCGGTGCCGTATCGAAACCTCTGGAAAACAGATTCGGCATCCCCATCAAGATCGACCTCTATCCTCCCGAGGAACTTGCGCTCATCATCAAGCGCTCGGCCCAGATACTCGAAAGTAAAATTACTGACGACGCCGTCATGGATATCGCGGTATGTTCGAGGGGAACGCCGCGTATAGCGAACAGGATACTCAGGCGTGTGAGGGATATAGCCGACGTCATGGGGAACGGAATCATCGATAAGAAAATGACCGGAATAGGACTTGAAAAACTCGGTATCGACAAGAACGGACTTGACAAGACCGACCGCGAGATACTCCGCGTCATCGCCGAAATCTATTCCGGCGGTCCTGTCGGACTCGAGGCTCTTGCGGCCTCCATCAACGACAGCAGCGATACGATAGAAGTATACTACGAGCCTTTTTTAATGAGACAGGGCTATCTCAAGCGTACCACGAGGGGACGCTGTCTCACGGCAAAGGCCTATGAAATATTGGATATGAAGGACAGATATGCTGACCAGGGATTTTTACTTTGAACTACCTGAGGAACTGATAGCCCAGGAACCCGCCGAGAAGAGGGGCGACGACAGACTTTTATTACTCGATAAGAATACCGGAAAATACGAAGACCACATGATAAAGGATTTTCCCTCACTTCTGAGGGAGAATTCAATTCTTGTCGTGAACAACTCCAAAGTGAGGAAGGCGAGGGTATACGGCAGAAATCCGGAGACGGGAGGCGTCGTGGAGTTTCTCTTCCTCGGCGAGAACGAGGACTCTAGCTGGAATGCGATAGTAAGCAAGGCAAAGAGGCAGAAGGAAGGCAAGGAGTACATCTTTTCGACGCTCGAGGGCAGGGAGTACTGCCGGGGCCGAATAAAGTGTGAAAGGGAGGACGGTACAAGAGACGTTGTCTTCTCTCTCCCGATTACCGAAGACTTCTTCCTTACATGCGGTCACGTTCCTCTCCCCCCGTATATAAAGAGGGAGGACAACTTCCGCGACGAGAGCCGCTACCAGACGATATATGCAAAGAACGAGGGTAGTGTCGCCTCCCCGACGGCCGGACTGCACTTCACGCCGGAGATTCTTGATGATATAAAGAGAAGGGGAATCGAGATAGTGGAGGTCACACTCCATGTCGGAGCCGGGACTTTCCTTCCCGTACGGACGGATAATATCGAGAACCATCACATGCACACCGAGAGCTACGAAATACCGGTAGATGTTGCCGATAAGCTCAACAGGGCGAAGGCGGAGGGAAAGGAGATAGTCGCAGTCGGAACGACATCCACACGCACACTCGAGAGCGCGGCCGACGAGAGCGGAAGACTTGTCACACTGAAGGGAAAGACAGACATCTTCATCTACCCGGGGTACAGTTTTAAATTTATAGATTCGCTTCTCACGAACTTCCACACCCCGGAGTCGACACTTGTCATGCTTGTTTCGGCCCTTGCGGGAAGGGATAACATAATGGCTGCCTACCGCCATGCCGTCGAGCAGAGATATCATTTCTTCTCGTACGGGGATGCGATGTTCATAAGAGATTGAGCTTTTTCAATTCGTTTTCGATATCATGGGCGGTATCTTCAATGGAGAGGGTACCGTCTATTGTTATAAGTTTTACACCTTCCGGAAGGGCCCTGAACTCTCTGAGGTAGTTCTCTCTCACCTGTGTAAGATACTCCTTCTTCTCGAAGAGTTCCTTTTCTTCGCCCCTCTTCTCGATACGGGCCATGCACTCATCGACAGGTGTGTCGACGAATATTATGACGTCTGCATGCCTGAAGGGGGCGTTAATTCTTTTGAGAAACTCATAGTCGCATTCAACTCCCTGATAGGCCAGCGTCGAATAGAAGTATCTGTCACTGATGACGACACTTCCCATCGAGAGATATCCGTTGATTCCGTACTCGGGATTGTCGAGATGGTCGTCCCTGTCGGATGCATAGAGAAGGGCGAGGGCGGAAGGCGTTGTCCTGAACTTCTTCTGAAGGCATGCGCGGACAAGCTTTCCGACGGGATTGTCCGTCGGTTCATGGGTGATGAAAACATCCTTACCTCTGGACGAGAACTTCTCACCCAGTATTTTCATCTGTGTTGTCGTTCCTGCGCCGTCAAGGCCTTCGAAGACAATAAATACGCCTTTTTCTCCAATCATACCTGCTCCCCGGATCTCTTTAGGAGTATAAGCGGGAAAGGGAGGCGATTCAATTACCAGAGCGTTATGTTTGTCCCGCTTTTTTTACAGAGCGTACCCTCTGCACCTGGACTCGATATTCCGGGAGACGAAGATGAGAAAGAACGGCTGGAGAGGGAGCATTTCCAAACAACCGGAATAATCTGTTCGCTCAGAGAAGCATCAAAAATCCGGGGATACACATAAAGTACAAGCAAAAAATAAATGACAGTAAATACTATTTCAGTTTCAGATGAAATATTTATTTATAAAAAGTACAGTTACTGAGATGCAGTAATCTGAATCAGTCTTTTCCCGAATCATGACAGAAAACGCTCCGGGTTGTATAATGACACAGCTGGAGCTTTGTAGGAGAATGAGGAAAGGGAAAGTCATAATCACGATTGTATCTGTTGTTCTTATTCTGCTTGCCGCCGTTGTTCTTTCTCTTCTCGTAATAATCCGCACCGACTGCGCATTCCTCGTCAACAGAATCATAGATATGAAGAGGGGGGAAGATTCCCCGTGGGACTTTTCTTTCGGGAAGATTGCAGAAAAGGACGGAGAGATTCTCTTCAGAGGATTCAGCCTCAGCTATGAGGAGAATCTTCTCTGTTATATAGAGAAGGGAAGTCTCGATCTTTCGCTTTCCGCTCTCTATTCCTTCTGGAAGAACGGGGACAGTTCTGTCTCGGCTGTTGTAGAGGGAGGCAGTGTCGACCTGACGATGATTCTTGCCTCCTATGCAGACTATGAGACAAGAGATAAGAAGGGCACCTTCTCCTTCTACGACTTCATCACCCGGCGGAACGTCTCTGTTAAAGCCGGCGGCATTCATGTCGACTACGATTATTTCTCATCGACACTTGAGAATATCATCCTCGAATACACTTCACAGGATGAAGTTTTCTCCGGCTCATTCAATACCTCCGTAATCGATGCCTCTCTTTCCGGGTGGACAGGGAAGGTGAGGGGCGCAGCTTTCTCATTCATCCGTGACGGGAATATAACACTAAGGGCCGTACTTGATAAAATCACAGTTGAAGGCGAAGGAATAGAGGGGGAGTTCAACTCTGTCACATTCGAGGAGGAGACGGCCTCCGTTTCAGCATTCCTCAAAAATGACTACACGGGAACTCTTGCTCTCTCTTCGGCGACACTATCCCGGGAAGGCATTGATATTACTCTGAATGACGGTACCTTTTCATACAGCGACAATCTTGTAAGCGGATCATTCCGGAAAGCAGATGCAGATGGAATGGGTGCGGTGATGACTGCTGATAATGTTTCTCTTTCTTGCGGAACCGACAGCTCGTATATGATTTCATGTGAGAGCATGAATGTTTCTTACAGCTCAAATAACACCTGTATTACGAATGCGTCGGTGAGGGGAAGGCTCGGAGAAGACAACGCCTCCGTGACCGCTCAGAGTCTATACAGCGACTATTCAGATATGACTGCCGGTAAGATAGGAATGGTGAGAGCCGGAAATCTTTCTGCAGAGGTCACAAATGCTGAAGGCTACACAGTCAGTCTCTCCGGGGAGGTTGAAGCAGAAACGAAAGGGGAGAGCCTGGAGGACATAACGTTCTCATTCACTGCTGATGCCGCAATTGATGAGACAGGTAATACCTCAGGGAGAGTTGAAATCGATAATCTCTATCCCGGATTCGGCACGACTCTCACGTCGCCACTCATAATCGAGGCTGGAGACGACGGCGTTACGGCATCGATTGAAAGCGATACCGTCAGGGCCGACATCTCATACGAGAGGGAGGGAAATGAGATTACGGGAAACGTCATGCTTGATGACCTGCCTGTGAAGAGTGCACTGGAATTTCTCCTCGAACGGGAGTTCGAAAAGCTCAGCGGAAAGTCGGTGATAGATATGACATCAGACTTCGTCCTGTCGTATGAGGAGGAATTTACAGGAACGGCCTCTTTCGATATCACAATCTCGGCGTACAGGATTTCGTTCTTCACATTCGCCGTCGGGATAAACGGCGGCGTTGAGCTGGCCGACGGCAAGATGGTGCTCGACGGCGTGAGATTCACATCATCGATACTATCCTTCGGCATTGAAGGTTACTACGACCTTGTAACCGGCAGGCCTCATTTCAGTTTCACTAAGTGAAAAATCACCATTTAATCATGAATCTCTCTTTCAGTCGCCCGAATAAAAATATAAACTGAAGAGGACGCGTCGAGGAAACAGAAAGAAATATGAAGTACCACAACAACATGAAGACAATGCTCATCACCTTCTTTGTCGTGCTTCTCTTTCTCTCCGTTTCCGTATTCCTCCTTGTAACGCTCAACCTCACATCACCGACGATGATCATCACCTCGAGGCTCTTCGAATCGTTCAGGAGCATCGATTCAGATATCACACTCGAGTTCGACAGCCTCGAGAGAAACTTCCGTGACCGAATAATGGTACGTAATCTCAGTCTTTACTATAAAGGAGAGAGTTTTGCCTTCTTCGATACAATCGAAGTGAAGCTCGGGCTTTTCGATGCTCTTTCATACCTTCTCAATCTCGGGGGAAGCGCAGAGGTGAACTTCCGGGGAGGCGAGGTCGTAATTCCCGAAGCGCTTCTCTCCCACGGGGAGAGCGGGAGTGGGGAAGGCAGGCAGAGCAGCGCAGCCTCTGAAATCGGGGATTCTGAATCGCCTGAAGATATTGCGCTCTCGTCATTTCTCTCGTCACACAACATAACGCTCTCCTTCAACGACACATCTCTCCATACGCCGTACGGAAACGGGACGATCGACGAGCTGTATCTGAGCTATCTCGGAAGCGAGGAGACTCTTGTGGG
The DNA here is from genome assembly GCA_963626925.1 of Clostridium sp. AM49-4BH. Lineage (GTDB taxonomy): Bacteria > Spirochaetota > Spirochaetia > Sphaerochaetales > Sphaerochaetaceae > Ornithospirochaeta. Next base: position 11,777 of record CAVFZO010000011.1, on the reverse strand, counting down.
AGAGTTAAAGAGCAGTTCGTTAAGCATTTCATATTCCGGATACGACATCACACTCACCGATCCCGATATAGCATTCACATACGGCTCGTCCGTATTCCTCTCTCTCTCTCTCTCAGGAGCATCAGTCAGCGGCGGAGGCATGAATGCAGAGGTCGGGAACCTCATGCTTTCTGCGGGGGCTTATTCGCTTTCGAATGCAATCGAGGGCGTTCTCAACGGCCGCCTTGACATAGAGACGGCAGATGCCGCAATCGACGGCAATGAAATAACGCTCACAGGTTCGTCATTCATCTACACGGAGGACGGAACGCTGAGGGGTTCTGTCAGAAAGGCTGAAGGCACAACTTCCTCCTCCTTCATTTCACTCGACACACTCACGCTCGAGATAAAGTCGTTCGACAGTTACTCGCTCTCTGTAAAGAACATGAATGGAAGCTGGGCGGGACTTCCTCTTTCGGGGCGGGATTTATCAGCCGTCGGAGAAATCGGGAGCGGTGAGTTCTCGTTCAATCTTGAGTCCGTCACGACGAAGATCGACGAATACACGAAGGACAATATCGCAGCATTGACGCTCTCGTCTCTCGAGGGCGGCGTAAATTATTCGGAAGGGCTCTCGCTCACGCTTCTCTTCGACGGAGAAGCCGAGACTCCGAGCGATAAGATCGACGACATCACTTTCTCCCTCAGGGCCGGAGTCAACGTAGTGGACGGCACTCTTACATCATCATCTATCGAGATAAATGACCTCTATCTCGGCTACGGAGAGAAGTACAACTCCATGCTCTCCATCACCGGGGACCTCAGCGATGCCGCCGTCAGTTTCGATTACGGCGTCTTCGACATAGATCTCAACCTTTCCGTCACAAGGCGTACACTCTCGGGCTCCGTTGACTTCACACCGCTCGATCTTAACGACGTCGTTCCGCTCTTTTTTGAAAGCACCCCCTCGTTCTTCAACGAGAAATCAATTCTGTCACTTTCGTCTTCATTCTCTCTCTCCCTCGACAGTGAGACTGGAAAACCACTGGGCGATATAGACTGGAATGTAAAACTTGATTCACTCGATCTCTCGTTCATTGAAACCCCGGTCACCTCGACGGGAAGAGTGACACTCACCCCATCATCCGTCGTCATCGATTCACTCGATATATCCACGTCGTACTTCAATTTCACGTCATCGGGGGCCTTCGACCTCGAGAAGAAACTTCCCGATCTCGATTTCAGGGCGGAGCTTCCCGGAGGAAAGGAACTCTTATCGGGCTATATCCACCTGGGTGAGGACAGGTCGTATACCTATTACGGTGATATAAGTGCAGTAAAGAGCACATTCATTTCGGGAAGCGTCGATTTCAACGAGGAGGGAATTGTATCTGCATCGTCCGTCCTTGAAACGAAGGGGAAGGAGAGGCCTTTCACATTCCTCATCGACCTTGAAAAGAAATTCATAGACATTGAATCGGACGCACTCTCGGTGTCTTTCGACTACTCGGACGGCCTCAGGGGAAAGGCAGTAGCGACAGAGCTCGGGACGCTGCGCTCGGAGGACGGCAGAGAGCTCATACTCGACGGCTCCGTCGATATCCTCTACACGCTCTCCGACGGCCTCAGGCTCTCCTCGTCGACTATCTCCATACGCGACATCTTCCTTCTGCCCTCGTCCCCGTCGCTCTCGTTCGTCCTCACGGGCGGCGACGACACGATAAGGCTCGACGACGTGACGGTATCATTTACGGAAGGTACGGTATACAGAGGAAATGTCTCTCTCGACTTCGATAGCAATGAAGCCGTATTCGCACTCGACGAGGATAACGGGAAGGGAAGCATTGTCTTCTCCCTCTTCAAGGACGATGAATTCACAGCTGTCCTCAAGGGCGACGAGATAAACCTCTCGGTTCTCGCTCTGGGTGACATGTATGCATACGTCAATCTCTACGGAAGGGCAAAGAGGATGGAGGACTTCTCCTTCACGGGATCTCTCGAAATAACATCGCCCTACGACGAGGAGAAGGCGGTGAATGCAGACCTTACGATAGAGAGCGGCTCGCTCTCCCTCTCGTCAGTCGTATACTCCTCGGACGGCGTCAGCGCCACTCTCGAGAGACTCTACATCGACTCTCTCTCCGGAAAGTTCGGTCTCGAGGGACTCAGCGTCATGCTTTCTAACGAAAAACCCGACAGGGCTTACCCTGTATCACTCGAGATGTCACTCTCGGGGGAGATGGAGAAGGAGGATTCCCTCTATTCATCCCTTCTCTCCATGATACAGAACAAGGGAAGCGGACTGAAGATGAGACTTGATCTCGAGAAAGTCGATCTCGACTCCTCACTCTTCGTCATCAGCGACCGCTATGCAGATATCACAATAGGGGATGAGAGCGTCTCGATAGAGGGAAACTTCCTCACGGGAAGCTTTACAAAGAGCGGTTTCACCGGGGAAATTGAAATCGACATCGAGAATATAGTATCCGCCGTATTCTCATTCGATCTCTCCTCCGCACTGAGGGCCAAGGCCGACATAGAGGCATTCAACATGGGCCTCGTGAATCTCCTCCTGAAATACCCGACACTTGTCTTCAGAGACGACCTTGTGGGAGGAGAGGTATCGCTTACCGAAGATAACGGAATATTCTCCATGAACGGCGCGCTCCACGCAGAGGAGCTCGGAGTCGACGTATTCTGGGTCGAGGACCAGAGCCTTATATTCCATAACCCCTCGTTCATCATATGGGACAACAACCTCTCATCATCCATGACATATGTGACGGTCTACGACAAACTCAATAGCGAAAGAAAGATGGTGAGGATGACAGTCGGAGTTGCGATGTCGGAGACGCTGAGCATGGAGAGCTGGGAAGTCGACATCTACATCGACGAGAACAATCCCGTGAGACTCCGCATCCCCCTTCCGAAGATCGGAATCGACATCCTGGGCTATGTCACAGGACACTACTATGCATACTCGGACTCCGCCGGCATGGACAACGACGGAACACTCAATCTCACCGACACCACTGTCTCTGTCGGCATGAACCCCTATCCTGATTGGTATAATAATATATCGGGAACAACATTCATGGACATGACGCTGAACTTCGGAAAGAACAACCGCGTCCTCTACCCTGCGGGAGGAGACCCCATCTTCTCGATAGACCTCCAGGAGAACTCCTCGGTATATGCATATATGGGAGCAGACAGTAATTTCTCCTTCTCCGGAGACATACAGATAAGGGGAGGGGAGATCTACTACTTCCAGAAATACTTCTACATCACCTCGGGATCCATCGCATTCGACGACCCCTCGCGCTTCAACCCCAAGATCAACCTCAGGGCAACGCTCAGGGACTACACATCGTCCTCGGAGAAGGTCGAGATATATCTCGTGATGAAGGACAACACATTCGACAATCTCTCACCGACACTCGAGAGTTCTCCCGTCATGGAACTGAGCGAAATCATGGAGATTCTCGGTCAGTCCATACTTCCATCATCCTCCTACGGCGATGTCAGCGTATCAAGTGTTGCGTCTCTCGTGACTGAGGGTTTCGACATACTCTCCAGACTGGGAATCGTAACGACGGGAAACCCGCTCTCGTCGCTCTCCTCCTCGCTCAAGAAGGTCTTCGGCGTCGACTCGTTCTCACTGCACTCCAACATTCTGAACAACATAGTCGCAGACACCATTGCGAATGCCTCTTCGACGCTTTCCGTCCAATACTCACCGATGGCGAGATTCCTCAACGGAACGACGCTCAACGTCGGTAAGTACCTGACGCAGAACCTCTACCTACAGCTCATGGCACACCTCGAGGCGACGGGGAACAGATCGAGCTACACCATAATCTCGGATGACCTTGCACTCGACACCGAGTTCTCCCTCGAATGGACGAACAGCGCATTCAGCGTTACATTCTTCACACGCCCGAGCTATTTCTCCTTCGATTCCATACTCTCGTCCTTCGGCTTCAGTATCACAAAGACACTCAACTTCTAGATAAAAACAAATAAAACACAAAGATGAAAAAGAAAAGGGAAAGGATAATTCATTCATAATCATGAAGATAGAAAAAGAGCTTTTCAAGGCTCTCCATTTGAGTTACCTCCCTTTTTCTGTTAAACTCACATGAGAGGTAAATATGAGGAAAAGTAAGCTTTTAGTTACTTTGATTGTTATTGCACTTATCGCTCTTCTTCCGCTCTCAGCCGCCGCAGGTGACTGGTATGACGGAAAGACGATTACGAGAATAGATTTCACGGGGCTCAAGAATGTCAAAACATCGACTGCCGACTCTCTTGTGAAGGGCTATATCGGGAAGGCCTTCAGCGACGAACTCTACTCCGAGCTCGACAGCACTCTCTACTCCCAGAGCTGGATGAGCTACATGCTCGTCGACGCCATCGAGGACGAGAATGACGAGAACGGACTTGTTCTGTCCATCACAGTCTATGAAAACCCGATGATAGCATCAGTCGAATTCGAAGGAAACTCGAAGATCAACAGGACGACGCTCTCGTCTGCACAGACCCTCACAAAGGGGTCCTTCTATTCCTCAAACAACATAAACGCAAACGTACAGCTTATAAAGGAACACTACCTCTCGAAGGGCTACAACGACGTAACTATTGCCGGTGATGTCACAGAGGACGAAGAAACGAACACCGTCACCGTGAAGTACACGATAAGCGAAGGCCGGCAGTACAAGGTCAGATCAATCCTCTTCGAAGGAAACAGCGCACTCACATCCAAGGAGCTCAAGAGTCTCCTTTCGACGAAGGAGAAGTCCTTCTTCAATGCAGGAAACTTCGTCGAGAGCACCCTCACATCAGACGAAAGCACCATCGTCGACTACTATGCAACAAAAGGTTACCCCGATGCCGTCATCACAGAAGTGAGGAAGGAGGAGATAGAGGACGAGACTACAGATACGACCATTTACCTCAACATCACTTTCGTCATCGAGGAAGGAGAACTCTGGCGCATAGGAAGCCTCTCCGTCACTGGTAACGAAACATTCTCTGACGAAGAAATAAACGCCCTCGTGACAATAGAGACCGGCGACATATACAACAGCGAGAAGATCGAATCTGTATACTCATCGATTGCAATGAAGTACTACGACAACGGCTACGTCTATTCCTCGATCACACCTTCTCTTGTGGAAAAGGACGGCAATATCGTGGATGTTACATTCACGATCGTCGAAGGTCCGCAGACAGTAATCGAGGAGATAAGAATCAACGGACTGGAGAAGACGAAGCCCTACGTACTCGAACGCGAGATGGACATCAGGGTCGGCGACGTATTCTCACGCAGCGCATTCATACAGTCGCAGCAGAACATGTACAACACATCGCTACTGAAGAACATCACGGCGAACATCTATCCCGGCACTACAGAGAACGGCGTCATATGTGAATTCACCGTCGAAGAGGCCAATACGATGGAGCTCCAGTTCGGTGCCACATTCGGCGCATCCGAAGTCGACGGCTTCCCCGTTTCGGGATTTTTAAGCCTTTCGAACTCCAACCTCGGAGGAACGGGACGCTCGCTCACGCTTTCGACGGAGCTCAGCCCGACAACGCAGGCTCTTTCCCTCTCACTCTCCGACAGCTGGGTGGGGGACGCAAGATGGTCCAATGCAGTCAGTATATCGGCTGCAAGAAATGTGAGGTCCAACACTCTCCAGAGAGGTATCGGCAGTGCATACTACGACGGAAGGGATGACGGCGAGAAGACATATCCTCTCGGATACAACTCAGCTTACGAGTGGTATTCATCGGGACAGACCACGCCTTCCTCATCCTCTCTCATGAAGTATGACAACTACTCATTCACCGTGGGCTACTCATCAGGCTACTCATGGGTATTCGGCGCGGGAACACTCAGCGCTTCCGGCGGAGTATCTGTCGGTCTCAACAGGGCCGTCTACGACGAGGACAAATACGACCCGTACGAGTATCTAATAAAGAAGTACAGGGAGAAGTGGCAGTTCTCCAACAAACTCAGTGCAACCCTTACATGGGATGCGAGAAACTACGTGAGCACGACGCCCCACGGCTATGTGGCAACACTCCAGTACACATATGCAGGCGGCTTCCTCGGAGGGCTTTCGAACTACAACAAGCTCTCCCTCAACCTCAGTATGTATACGGGAATCTGGAGATTCGAGAACAAGGAGAAGGGAACGGCGAAGAACCTCATCCTCGGCTTCACAAGCGAAGTTGACTTCATGCTTCCCCAGTTCTGGAACAAGGACAATACAGGCTGGTCCTGGCATGATGCGAAGGACGGAGCTACGAAGTACGAGATGCTCTACATCGACGGCATGAACATCGGTCGCGGCTTCTCCGTGCAGACAGACAAGTCCTTCCTCTGGAACAACCAGATAGACCTCACATACCCCCTTGCCGAGGACGTCCTCTCACTCGAGGCATTCGTCTCCGGAACGGCGGTGAAGACAAGGCTCGACAATCTCTCCTTCTCCTCCCTCGACTGGTATATGGCGGCTGGATTCGGAATAAAGATGGAAATTCCGGGATTCCCCCTTGGTCTTTACCTCGTGAAAAATGCTACAATCATGTCAGGCGAGTCCTTTACATGGATAAAGGGTCCGTTATTCTCAAGCGGGGACAAGGGTGGTCTTAGCCTGGTACTGGCTATCACGACAAGCATATATTGATGGACGAAAAGAAAAACGAAACGCTGACGCCGATGGTGCGTCAGTATATGGAAATAAAAAAGGAGCATCAGGACAAGGTGCTCTTTTTCCGTCTGGGCGACTTCTACGAAATGTTCAACGAGGACGCCGTCGAAGTGTCGAAGCTTCTAAATCTCACGCTGACACACCGCGGCACGATGCCGATGTGCGGTATCCCGTACCATGCTGCGAAGAACTACCTCAAGCGTCTTCTCGAGTACGGCAAGAAGGTCGCACTATGCGAGCAGTTCGTAACCGACGAGAAGAAGCTTGCAGACCGCACCGTCACACAGATCTTCACACCCGCCACAGTCGTCGACGAAGAATACATAGACAGTCTCTCTTCTCAGTACATAGCCTCCGTATGGACGGACAGGAAGGGTGTCTACACAGCCTGGTGTGATATTACGACAGGGGAGTTCAAGGTCACGACGCTCCCAATCGAGAAGAACTACAGCGCACTTGAATCTCTACTCTGCAAAATTGAATGCAAGGAGATAATATGCTCCGACGATACTTACTTCTCCGAGAAGGAGTTCAGGCGCATCCTCGACGCCCAGAATGCCATGATCAGCAAGCTGCCCTCATGGTACTTCAGCCAGAGGGAGGGGAGGAAGGCCGTCGAAAAGCAGTTCGGGCAGTCGTTCCTCCGTCTCTCCGGAATCGGGGAGAAGGGCCCCGAGCTTCCGGCAGTGGGAGCGCTTCTTGATTACATCATGGAGAACGCAAAAACGGAGCTCCCGCAGCTGAGGTACATAGAGAAGGTCTCCTCAGGCGATTCGATGGTTCTCAACAGTGCATCCGTCAAGAACCTCGAGCTTGTCCACAACATGCAGGACAACTCAAGCCAGTACACGCTCTTTTCCTCCATCAACAGAACAAAGACTCCCTCGGGCTCACGATTTTTAAAGGATGCAATCCTTCATCCCCTTGCCGACATAAACAGAATAAAGGAGCGTCAGTACTGGGTAGAGCTTCTCTTCTGCGACAGGGAGGAGAACGAGAGGGTGAGAAGATGCCTTTCCTCCATAAGCGACCTTGAGAGACTTGCTGTGAAGTCCGGAATGAAGAGGCTGACCCCGAGGGATTTAATCGCGATAAGCGAGAGTACGTCGCTCTTTATCGAGCTTGTCGAGAAGAACGAGCGCTATCTGGATCTATGTGAGAACTCCTCATTTGACTTCGAAGGCCTGATCTCCTTCTCGACAGACGTCATAAGGGCAGTCAACAGGGAATGCACCAATATAAACAATGCCGGGACTATCATCAACGACGGCTATGACGAGACGCTCGATGAACTGAGAAAGCTCTCATCCTCCGGCAGCTCAGTACTCGAGGAGTACCTCGAGAAAATAAAGGCCGAGACGGGAATCACGACACTCAAGGTCGGAGAGAACAGAGTTATCGGAAGCTACCTCGAGGTGAGTAAGGGACAGCTCGATAAGGTTCCCTCCTCATTCATAAGGCGTCAGACACTCGTCGGAGGGGAGCGCTTCACGACAGACGAGCTTATGTCCATCCAGGAGAGGATAATCTCAGCCAAGGACGAGGAGGCAAAGAGGGAGAGAAGCGTCTTCAACGCCCTCACGGACCGTGCCTTCGCCCTCACTGACGATATAGAGAGGATGGGACGTGTGATAACACTCCTCGATTTCTATTCCTCCGCGGCAGACTGCGCACTCGAAAAGAACTACACAAAGCCCGAGATGACACAAGAGGGCGAAATGACGATAGAGGACGGCCGGCACCCTGTCGTCGAAGACTACACGGAAAACTACATCCCGAACTCCTTTTCGTCCTCATCTTCACGATTCAGCCTCATCACAGGCCCCAACATGGCCGGTAAGTCTACATATCTGAGGCAGATAGCACTCATAACCCTTATGGCCCACATGGGATACTTCGTCCCGGCAGCGAAGGCCGTGATTCCCCTCACCGACAAGATATTCTGCCGTGTGGGAGCATCCGACAACCTCTCGAAGGGGGAGAGTACCTTCCTTGTGGAGATGAGCGAATCGAGTCAGATACTTCTCTCCCTCACCCCGAGAAGTCTCGTCATAATGGACGAGATCGGAAGGGGAACGAGCACCGAGGACGGCATGAGCATCGCCTACGCAATAATGGAGTACCTGAGAAAGACCGGGGCAATAACCCTCTTCTCGACGCATTACCACGAACTTACGATGCTCGACACATCGGGTATCCAGCTGCTGCACATGGCGGTTCTCGAGGAGAAGAACCAGATAACCTTCCTCAGAAAAGCCGAGAAGGGCGTAGCGGCATCATCCTACGGCATACATGTTGCAAAGCTTGCGGGAATCCCGAGAGAGATTATAAACAGTGCCAACTCCTTTATGAAGAAACACTTCGCCGACTACTCGATTGCAAGCGACGAAGGCTCTCTCTTCACATCGGAGGGTAGGGACATGACTGCAGCCGACGAGCTTATCGAGATGATCAGCGACTTCGACACAGACAGTTCGACGCCGCTCGAGGCATTGATGTTCATAGAAGAGCTGAAGAAGAAAATAAGACAAGACAAGTAACCTTTCTCCATCTATAATTTTTAATCTATATGAACGAAACAGCAGTTTTCACCATAAACGTCATCATATGTTCATTCATAGTTGCAGTCCATCTCGACAGAAGGACGATGGAGAGGGAGAAGGTCGGGGACATAACAAAGTGCTTCCTCATTCCCTCGCTCTATTCGACGCTATTCACAGCTTCCCGTGCCTTTCCCCGTGAGATTGCACGGCCCTGGCTTCTCATTCTCATAACCGTCTTCTATACCCTCGGTGACATACTCCTCTTGAAGAAGAAGCCCTTCTGGCGCTTCATCCTCGGTGCTGTCTCCTTTGCATGCGGACACATGACATACGTCATCTACTTCTCGTTCTACGGCCTCAACGTCTACACCCTCATCGGAGGAATGGCGCTCTTTGCCATTCCCTTTGCACTTGTTGTCAAGAAGGTTCTGCAGCATAGAAAAGTAAAGCTCGGCTATGCCGGCATCCTCTATGCCTTCATCCTCTATCTCTTCGGAGTGGGTATGTGCGCCGTCTTTTCGTTCCAGTACATCAAGACGTCCCTTCTCGTATTCGTCGGTGTCTGTCTCTTCATGTTCTCCGACGGAAGAATAGCCCTCAGGGCCCTCAAGGGAGAGAAGAAGTACACGTCATTCATAATAATGCTGACGTACATAGCAGCCAACGTCTGCCTTGTTCTCGGCGTATGGTGTATCAACGTACCGCTGGAGTAAGAAAGAGAAGATTTGGTTTGACAATATCAACCAGCTAAATTACTATTTTTTTACCTTAGGAGAGAGAAAGATGAAAAAGCGAATCGCCCCCCCTGTTTTATTATTTACTGCCCTGATTGTTCTTATTGCATTGGTTAGCTGCAGCAATAATCCCGGAAGTGATCATTCCCACAAATTCACATTCGACGAATCAAAATGGGAAAGAGACGAAACGGACCACTGGCATCTCGGAGTATGTGAATGCGGAGAAGAAAAGAAGGTTGATATAACCGCGCATACCTTCGGAGATGAGACTACGACAACAGGAACATGTCTTGTTCCCGGTACAAAGTCAAAATCCTGTACTGTATGTGAATACAAAAATATAACGGAAAAGACTTCAGAGAAACTCAATCACACCTTCAACACAGCTTCCGTACCCATATGCACATCCTGCGGAGGATACAAATGTGGTGACAATGTCGCAGGTGTGTATAACGCATCTACGAAGACCCTTACCGTCACAGGCACAGGAGCTATGGATGAAAAATATACATGGGGGGTGCCGAATGGAAGCATTTCTCCCTGGTATGAGGACGCTTGTTATATCACCTCCGTAATAATCGAAGACGGAGTGACATCAGTCAGCAAATTTGCCTTCGCCGATGATGAAAATATTGAAAAGGTAACACTAGGGAAAGATGTAAAAGAGTTAGGTAATTCATCTTTCCGATCAACAAATATCACATCCATCATTTTTCCGGAGGGCCTTGAAAAGATCGGTTCACTTTTATTTGATGGTACAAAGATAACCGAATTGAATATACCTTCCAAAGTTGTGATTACAAGTGAAGATTTTTTCTGGGACATTGAAAGTCTTGCTTCAATCAATATAGATCCAGATAACACATCTGCAGTTTCTATCGACGGCGTTGTATATTCAAAAGATAAATCCACAATTATTTGTGTTCTCAGAAATAAAACCGGCTACAGCATTCCTGAAGGCATCAAAAAAATAGGTGATTATTCTTTTTACAGCTGGAAAGGAACAGAAATCGTTATTCCTTCAAGTGTAACGGAAATATGTGAAGGGGCATTTGAGGATAGTGAACTTACAAAGGTTAAATTCAATGAAGGTTTGAAGACAATCGCTGGAGGGGCTTTTGATGACTCAAAGATCACAAAGGCGGAACTTCCCTCGACTGTTGAAACAATCGGTGATGGTGCTTTTGCTACTAATACATTGAAGGAAATAAACATCGGATCTGCAATCCAATCAATCGGGAGTAATGCGTTCTATAGTTGTGAAGATATCACAATAACGATAAACAGACCCTCATCAGCGAAAGATACTCTTTGTCCAGAGGAAAACGACTGGATGGCAACTAATGCCACTGTCGTCTGGTCAGATACGACGTCAACATGACCGCATGAAGACAGAAAAATACAGTTTATAGGTATGAATGATTCTCACTTACAGTAAGGATAACTTTCTATTACTGTGAAGCAGAGAAAATCCGAATTTGTTTTTTGATTTGACATTCGATATTATGAATATTATCATTTTTTTACTATAGGAGAGAGAAAATGAAAAAGAGATTCGCCCCCCCTGTTTTTGTAGTATTCATTGCTTTGATAGTTCTTATCGCAGTAGTCAGTTGCAAAAATAACCCTGAAGAGCCGAAAGTTCATGAACATTCCTACGTCCTCGATGATACAAAATGGATCAACGACGATACCGGCCATTGGCATATCTTAAAATGTTCATGCGGAGACGAAAAGAAGATTGATATAACCGCGCATACCTTCGGAGATGAGACTACGACAACAGGAACATGTCT
>CAVFZO010000010.1:0-38315 GCA_963626925.1 Clostridium sp. AM49-4BH | reverse complement strand
GGTGAGCGATGCAGTAAAAGATGCGGTCAGGGATGAAAGGATAGAGACAGCAAAGGAGCTTTTAGCTCTTGGGAATAATTCTTTAAGTGATATTGCAAAAGTATCTAAGCTTCCTCTGTCTACAGTCGAGGAGTTGGCGGCTTCAATGAAGAAGGATCCTGCCTGAGGCTTTCGAATAAACTTCCTCAGTCTGACTCTGCATCACTTTGTGTGCGGCAGTTCATCGCTATCATCAATCCGATACTGAAGAAACATATTCAATACCTGAAAGAAGAGGAAGGAGGACACAGAAGCATGTGCAAACTGATGGATGACCTGATCAATGATGTAGTTAAGGACAGAGATATAGATACAGCAAAGAAGCTTATAGCTCTTGGAAAGCTCTCTCTTGAAGATGTTTCCAAGGCTTCCAGATTGCCCTTATCAACTGTCGAGGAACTGGCAGCTTCAATGAAGAAGGATCCTGCGTGAGGTTTTTCTGAAGATATCTGTCCGGCCGGATTATCCTTTGAAGATTGAGTTCATATCTTAACTGTGATTATTTTTCCCCTGTACGGAAATGTAACGCTGACAGCCTCGAGGAGAAGTTCGTCGTTCTCCATGCCGCCGTACCGTCCGTCGCCTGTGATGGGGTGTCCGCTCCACGAAAGATGAGATCTTATCTGGTGGCGGAAGCCCTTTGTTATGACACATTCGAATATGTCACGCTCCGATGTTCTCATTACCTTTGTCGTATAACTCCCGCCCGAGATATAACGCTTCTTCATAAGCACCGGCCTTACACAAGCCCCCTTCTCCCCGTAGGGACGGAAGTATGACGTTATTTCAAGAGCATCCCCGGTAAATGTATACGGGAAGGGTTCGAAACCGGGAAGACCGTTCTCCCTTTCTGTCGTTGTAGCAATATAGTGCTTGACGATTTCTCCCCTCTTCTGAGCTTCTATGAGCTCTTTATAAGCCTCATCGCTCAGGGCACAGAGGACGATGCCGGAGGTGGGGGTGTCGAGGCGGTGTATGACACCCCCTTCCCATTCGTTCATGCCGTGGACATTACGCACTTCGGGATAATCGGCGGCGATTCTATTGAGGAGAGAATCCCCCTCGGGATTTCTCTTGAGGGGGACTGTCGGAAGACCCTTCTCCTTATATACGGCGATAAGGTCTCTGTTTTCGAATATGACCTCAGTCTTTCTTTCTTGCATAGAGCCGGATGAGGTACATGAGGATGTTGACGAAGTCGAGGTAGAGCTCGAGAGCTCCCAGAAGCGATATCTTGTTGAGCTCACTCTCGTTCATCATATAGCCGTAGCTGTTGTTCATCTCCGTCACCTTCTTCGTGTCCCATGCAGTGAGGAGCGTGAAGATAAGCACGCCGACGATGCTGATCATGAAGTCTACTCTGTCGGAGCGGAGGAACATGTTTACTGCAGAGACGATGAGGAGCCCGATGAGCGCCATCATGAGCCAGCCTCCCCACCCCTTTATGGACCTCTTCGTGAAGACTCCGTAGAGCGATGCGATTATAAATACAACCGCCGTCGTTCCGAATGCGAGAGGAAGGATGTTCGAACCCGAGTAAGCATATACTACACTCGAAAGCATGATGCCGTTAATCGCCGAGTAACCGTAGAAGAGGCCGAAAGCCGCTCCCTGGCTGAGCTTCTCGACACGGCCCGACAGTATGATGACGAATGCAAGTTCGGCAATTACAAGTGCAATGAGGAGTACCGGGTTTCCCAGGAAAGTCATCATCAGCTTCTCCGAGGAAGCTACAAGATATGCCACGGCACCTGTGAGTACGAGAGCCGATGCCATCCACAGATAGACCTTCTTCAAAAAAACATATTCTCTGCTTGCTGCAGATGAAAGAATCGTATTGTTGTCTGTCATAGTTTTTCAATTCTCCTTGGCTTTATGCCACTAAGATAACTTTATTCGGCCCGAAAGGCCAACCCCGGGCAGAAAATACTTGAAAACTCCATCAGTTTTTAAAAGAATGCACAGGAGCAGGCACCCTTCCGCCCCGCTTAATGAAGTCGGCACAGGAATACGGGTTCACCTTCATGACGGGAGCACTGCCCAGGAGTCCTCCGAATTCGGCTTTGTCCCCCACATCCTTTCCGATGACCGGAATGACCCTCACGGCCGTCGTCTTCTGGTTTATCATACCGATCGCCATCTCGTCAGCTATGATGCCGCTGATGGTTTCGCTGCTCGTAGAGCCGGGAACGGCTATCATATCGAGTCCGACGGAGCAGACGCATGTCATCGCCTCGAGTTTCTCGAGAGTGAGTGCACCCTTTTCAACGGCCTCTATCATCCCGTGGTCCTCGCTGACGGGGATAAATGCTCCCGAGAGTCCTCCGACATAGCTGGAGGCCATTATGCCGCCCTTCTTCACCTGGTCATTGAGAAGTGCCAGTGCAAGCGTCGTTCCGGGAGCTCCGACACTCTCGAGTCCCATGCTCTCGAGTATCTCGGCTATCGAATCGCCGACGGCGGGAGTCGGGGCGAGCGAAAGGTCGACTATGCCGTAAGGAACGCCCAGTCTTTTCGATGCCTCCATTGCCACAAGCTGCCCGAGCCTGGTAACCTTGAATGCCGTCTTCTTTATAGTGTCAGAGAGGGTTCCGAAGTCCTTTCCATTCACGCTCTGGAGGGCGTGGTTGATAACCCCCGGACCCGATACGCCGACGTTGATCACGGCATCGGCTTCCGTGACGCCGTGGAAGGCTCCTGCCATGAAGGGATTGTCATCGGGGGCGTTGCAGAATACCACGAGCTTCGCGCATCCTATGCTGTCCCTTTCCCTGGTCTTTTCTGCAGTCTCCTTCACGATTTCACCCATGAGGGCCACAGCATCCATGTTGATTCCCGTCTTCGTCGATGCAAGATTGACAGATGCACATACATGCTCCGTGACGGAGAGGGCCTCGGGTATCGAGAGTATGAGCATCCTTTCGGCCTCTGTCATTCCCTTTGCAGGGAGTGCCGAATATCCACCGAGGAAGTTCACGCCGACTTTTTCCGCCGCCCTGTCGAGGGTCTTTGCTATCTCGACAAAATCTGAGGGGGTTCTGCACGCCGAAGCGCCGACAAGGGCAATGGGAGTGACTGAGATACGCTTGTTCACAACCGCAATGGCATACTCGCGCTCTATATCCTTTCCGACAGATACAAGGTCATGTGCCAGCGTCGTTATCTTTCTGTAGATGTTCCCGCAGAGTACGGGAAGGCTGTCGCTTATGCAGTCGAAGAGGGAGATGCCAAGCGTGATCGTCCTCACGTCGAGGTTCTCCTTCTCTATCATCGTATTGGTTTCGATTACTTCGTTTATGTTTATCATATTCTCTGCATGCTCTCGAAGATCTCTTCTCTCTGGAGCTTGATGATCACCCCTATTTCCCTTCCGAGCTTCTCGAGCTCGTGGGAGAGAACACAATAGTCCCTGTCGGACGAAGATGTGTCGACGATCATCATCATGTTGAAGAATCCCTGTACAATCGACTGTGTTATATCCTCGATGTTGACATTCGCCCTGTAGAGGTACGACGTCACCCTTGCGATTATTCCCACCTGGTCCTTTCCGACCACCGTTATTATGGATTTGCTCTTTGACATATTGATCCTCAACGGAAGTGTATCCCATGATAGAGTCAGAATTCAACATGAGAGATGATAATTGTCTCTTTCATCCTCTTCCGATTGGGTTATAATGACGCCATGAAAAAGACATTGAAGAACACTTTGAAGGCCTTGCTTCTCATCGCAGCCGCACTTGTCGTCGTCGCTCTTGTTTATGCCCTGTACGTCGTACTCACGTACTCGAGAATAGACGACGAGACAGAGCTCGAGGTCAGGAACAACACATCTCTCATCCTCAGGGACAACAAGGAATATACAATCGTCACCTACAACGTCGGCTTCGGTGCATATTCGCCCTCCTACTCCTTCTTCATGGACACATCCACCTGGAAGAACGGGAACGTCACGACGGGAATATACGGAAAGGGGCTGAGCAGGGAGGATGTCAGGAACAACACGGCCGGATCGGCAGAGGTATTGAAGGACCTCGATGCCGACTTTGTTCTTCTGCAGGAGGTCGACACTCCCTCGACGCGCTCCTACGGTGTCGATATGAAGAGCTACTATGAGGAAACATTCCCCGAAATGTGCTCCACATTCGCCGTCAACTTCCACTCCTCGTGGCTCAATCTGCCGCTTCCCGATCCCCACGGAATCGCGAATGCCGGGCTTCTGACACTCTCCTACTACAGGTGTGAGGAAGCAGAGAGAATAAGCTACCCCGTATCTGACAGCATCACGAAGGTTGCGGACCTCGACCGCTGCTTCTCCGTTCAGCGCTACAGCGTCAGAAACGGAAAGGAACTCGTCGTCATCAACAGCCACATGTCGGCATATGACGAGGGCGGGGTCATAAGAACACAGCAGCTGAAGATGCTCATCGCATATATGGAAGAGGAATATGAAAAGGATAACTACGTCATCGTGGGAGGAGACTTCAACCATGCCCTGGGAGAGGAGTATGTCTCCGCATTCCCGAGCGAGATGGTGAAACCCGACTGGGTCAACATCCTCAACGACGAGGATCTCCCCTCTTCGTTCAGAATCGTGAAACCTTCGACGGGATTTTCATATGCAACATGCCGCACGGCCGACATCCCGTATACAAAGGGGGTAAGCTACGAGACGGTGGTCGACGGATTTTTAGTCAGCGACAACATCGAGGCTGAAAGCGAAGTAATCGACACGGGCTATGCATACTCGGACCATCAGCCGGTTCTGATGAAATTCAAGCTCCTGTAGACCATAAGATTCCCCTTCCGGCGACAACGGGAGGGGAATGAAACAGTTATAGGGGAAAAGAAATCCCCTCTCCCGTATTGTCAGACGGAGAAGGGATTGAAGAAAAGAGAGACGGAGGCAAAATCCACAATAGGCCACACTTCTGTCACATCATCTCTACAAACTTCGCATATTATTCATATTTACCGTACTTCCCGTACTTACCGTACTTCCCGTACCTGCCGTAACCCGAGCCCTTCGTCCTGACACCGTTGAGTACGACGCCGAGAGTCTTACCGCCTGTTCGTTCGACGGCCTTGAGGGTGTCGCGGAGCATGAACCTGGTTGTGACATCGGCCTTGACAACGATTATATACCCGTCGATATGAGGAGCGAGGACCAGCACATCAGATACGATTCCGACAGGTGCTCCGTCGATTATTATGTAGTCGTAGTCTTCCTTCACCTTCTCGAGAAACTCTGTCATCCTCTCGCTGTTGAGTAGTTCCGAAGGATTCGGCGGTCTTTTTCCCGCAACAATCATGTCGAGGTTCTCGTTTCCCCCGATATGCTGGATGAACGGTCTCAGCCAGTCCCCGTCGGCCCCGCCCTCTGCAAGGAGGGTGGCAAGTCCCGGGCCCTTCTTCAGTCCCAGATCCTCGGCAATATGGCTCGCCCTCATGTCGGCATCTATGTAGAGCACCTTCATGCTGGAAGCCGCGATGTCGAGGGAGAGGTTGACAGACGTACTCGATTTACCCTCATGGGCGATCGAGGATGTCACACAGATGGTCTTGCATCCCGAATGGGGACATACGAACTGTAAATTGGCCCTCAGTGTCTTATATGCTTCGACGACACCGAAGGGAGACTTCGAGTCGACGATATTAAGTTTTTCCTGGGTTTTCTTCTTCTCGGCCATCTCTTACTCCTCCTCTTCCCAGTCGTCATCATCGTCGTCAGGGCTCCCGTCTCCGCCCTTCCGGGGTTTCAGGTCTTCGTCCTTCTGTATCATCGGCGAATTCCTCTCCTCCCTGCCGCCTCTGAAGACGGGAATGACACCGATGATCGGAGTGTCCTTGAACTCCTCGGTAATATCATCCTCGCTGTGTATACGGGTATCGAGAAGGGAGAAGACGACTATGACGGCGCAGATGAAGACAAAGCCCAGAAGTCCCCCGAGCGCCGTATTCTTGACGATGCTGGGTGAGGACGGCTTTACAGGGAGTGTCGCCGTGTCTATTATCTCGACGGCTCCCGCCTTTACGACACGGATGATCTCATCGGGAAGGAAGTAGAGTATGGCGTCGTTGATGAACTTTGCACAATACGGGTCTGTCGCAGTCACTACAATCTGGAACGACTCCGTATTGTTTATCGAGGATGCACTGAGCATCTTCTTTATCCTTTCGGGAGTATAAGCCTCACTTCCGAGGTATTCGAAGCCCTCCTGTCCCTGGTGCTCCGTAATCGTTGTGCATACCTGGTCAAGAACGGAGTTCGATTCCAGTATTACTATATATGTATTGACGAGAATCTTCGATGTCGAGATATCTGATGACGAGACCTGTCCCGTCGTACTCTTCTCCGTGGAGTTGAATACATAGAGCTTGCTCACCGACTCATACTCGGGGGAGACAAAATACTTTGTATATCCGAACGCGATAAGCGCGAAGAGAACTGTCACCAGAATTATAAGCCAGAGCTTTCTGATCAAGACCAGAGCCAGCTTCACAAGATCTATTTCCTGCGGTTGTCTGTTATCCATCGAGACGTGATCCCCTTTCCAAAACTAAGGCTAATTCTATAGGTGCGGGGGGGCCTCTGTCTACAGCAAAAACTTTGGAAAAGCTATTGACGAAGAGAATTGAAAACGTTTATTGTCTTTCTGTTGCGGCAAGGTAGCTCAGTTGGTAGAGCAACCGGCTCATATCCGGTCGGTCACAGGTCCGAGTCCTGTCCTTGCTATTCATCCGATTCTCACGAGTCGGATTTTTTGTTTCATAATTCCACATCCCTGCCGTAATTCCTTACAATATGACATAAACGATGATGCAAAAATCATTAAAAACAAAAAAAAACTCTTTTTTATTTCCGTTCATCTGCTATTATTGTTGGAAAAACATGTTTTATTACCATCAGTAATTTTAATTGCTGGGAGCAGAGGAGATACGAAAGTGAAGAAGAATCTGACAATCAAAGAGTACGTTTATGTGGCAAGCATGCTGTTCGGCCTTTTCTTCGGGGCCGGCAACCTCATATTCCCGGTCCATATGGGACAGGAGGCGGGAAGTGCCTTCCTTCCGGCAACGCTGGGCTTCCTAGTCACCGGGGTGGGCCTTCCTCTCCTGGGAGTCGCCGCACTGGGCATGAGCCGTTCGACGGGACTGTACGACCTCTCGAGCAAAGTCAATCCTTTCTTCGCCATCTTCTTCACATGCGCCCTCTATCTCTCGATAGGACCGTTCTTCGCAATCCCGAGATGTGCCACGACTTCCTTCACTGTCGGCATAGAGCACATACTCCCCGATGGGGCGAACGGACAGCTTTTCCTTCTCCTCTTCTCGTCACTCTTCTTCATAGCGGCCCTTCTCTTCTCCCTTTACCCGGGGAAGATCCTCACATGGGTGGGCAAGATTCTCAATCCCGCCTTCCTTCTCTTCCTCTTCATCCTCGTCATCGTCGCAATTCTCAATCCTTCGGCGTCCGTGAGCGAAGTCGAAGTTGCAGAAAGCTACCAGACGAGTCCGTTCTTCAAGGGCTTCATCGAAGGCTATAACACGATGGACGCCCTTGCATCCCTTGCATTCGGAATCATCGTCGTTGATGTCATCAAGAGTCTGGGAGTCGAAAAGGAGGGAGACGTAGCGAAGAACACAGTGCTTGCGGGCGTCTTCAGCTGCCTTCTCATGGCCCTCATCTACTTTCTGACGACACTCGTCGGCGCCCAGTCAAGAGGGCTCTTTGCTGTCTCTGCCAACGGCGGTATCGCACTCTCTGAGATTGCGCACCACTACCTCGGCTATGCGGGCTTCTACATCCTCGCAGTCACAGTCACGCTTGCCTGCCTCAAGACGAGCGTGGGACTCATCACATCCTGCTCCGAGACATTCTCGGCCCTTTTCAAGAAAGGTCCGAGCTACAAAGCGTGGGTCTTCATCTTCACGGCCTTCTCGTTCCTCGTATCAAACATAGGACTGAGCAACATCATATCGATAAGCCTCCCCGTCCTCATGTTCCTCTACCCCTTCACCATCACACTGCCTCTCCTGGCACTCTGCGGCCGTCTTTTCGACAATGACAGGGCAGTCTACAACGCTGTCATATCGTTCACGACAGTGGGCTGTATCTACGACGCACTCGCAACTCTCCCTTCCTCCGTGAAGTCACTTCCCGTCATCAGCCACATACTGACGCTCCTTGGGAAGCTTCCCTTCTCGTCGCTGGGACTGGGCTGGGTATGTCCCGCCCTTCTCGGCCTTGCAGTCGGAATCATCATACATCTGGTAAGAAGAAAAGACGTACAGGCGGCATAAAGAGAGCGGGAGCACGGCTCCCGTTTTCTTTCCGCTGTGAGAGACTCATCAGTCGAGAAAGCCTTCGAACATCTCCCCCCGCTCGCAGCAGCGGCAGAATATCCCACTCGGAATATGAGAAAAGGCATATTCCTTCAGCTTCTTTATGTCGTTGTTGTTCTCGCTTACATGAATGAAGCAGATCTGGTCACCGAAGGAGGAGACCGAGAGAGCAAAATCGACGGCGTCCTTATTCGAAAGGTGTCCGTAGGGCCCCTTCACCCTCTCCTTCAGCCATGCCGGATAGAATCCCGAAAAAAGCATATTCTCATCATAGTTGGACTCTATGAACTTCACACGGCATCCTCTGGCATAGTCATAGGCTTCCTCAGGGACACAGCCTGTGTCTGTCATGAGGAATATGGAATCGCCGCCGGATGATATACGGTAGCCCGAGGAGCCGGGGGAATCATGGAAAGTCCTGAAAGGAGTGACAGAGAACGAGCCTGTCTCCACACTCTCACCCCACTTCATCTTTTTCACGCCCTTTATGTCGATCTTCTGCTTCGCCATCTCAGTCTTTCCGTTATGGTAGCACTCTTCGCTGACAAAGACGCTCTTTCCCGTACGGCGCTGGAAGACCCCCACGCCCTTTGCGTGATCGGGATGGAGATGCGTCAGGAACATGGCCTCGATGCTCCCGGGGTCGATTCCGTGCTCGCTCATTCCGTTATAAAGCTTTGTGTATGTGACACCGCAGTCAACTACGATGCTCTTCTCGCCGTCGTGGAAGATGTAGCAGTTGCCGCAGCTTCCCGTCGTCAGGACAACGTAGTGAATCACACCCGGCATCCTTCGAGGAACTCCTCGTCAAAGCCGAATGCGACCTTTCCTCCATTACGCAGGATGGGGTTTATAAGGAGCTCCTGATGCTCCTCTATCTCCTCCCTCGGTGAGTATTCACGCCACTCGTAGCCGTTCTTTTTGTAGTAGGCGGAGGATGTATCTATGGGATTACCGTGGGAGAGAATGGAATCGAGCTCCCTCTTCGAGAGCCTGTACTCCTTTGTATTCACTTCCTGGAACGGGATACGACGTTCCCTGAGGTACCTCACCGTCCTGCGGTATTCCGCACTATCTTTTGTTCCTATTATCTGAAGCATGGAAAAAGCATAGTACAGGCGCCCCTTTTTGGGAATATCCACCTTGACGGGAGAGAGAGGAAAGAGAGATTATAAACGGAAATAGATTTAGGAGATTTCAAATCATGAAGGAAAGAATCAAAGCACTCCTCATGCGTGAGCCCGGAGAAGAAAGGGTAACTGCCGAGGGCTGGGTGAGAACGAAGCGTGACAGCAAGAACGTCTGCTTCCTGGATGTCAATGACGGTTCCTCTCTCAAGGGACTGCAGCTTGTCGTGGACAAGACGGCCTTCAATAATGACAATCTCCTCGACAGAATATCGACAGGCGCTGCAGTCTCTGCAGAGGGAAGAATCGTCGCATCGATGGGCGGAAGCCAGAAGGTCGAGATGGCAGTGGAGTCACTCACACTCGTAGGAGAGTGCCCCAACGACTACCCTCTCCAGAAGAAGAGACACACAGTGGAGTTTTTAAGAGAGCAGGCATATCTGAGACCGCGCACGAACCTCTTCGGTGCCGTCACCAGAGTAAGAAACACCATGGCCTATGCCGTACACCGCTTCTTCCAGGAGAACGGCTTCGTCTATGTCAACACACCTCTTATAACAGCATCGGACTGCGAGGGTGCAGGCGAGCAGTTCCAGGTAACGACACTCGACCTCCTGAACGTCCCGAAGACAGAGGACGGAAAGGTCGACTATTCGAAGGATTTCTTCGGCAAACTTGCAAACCTCACTGTCTCGGGGCAGCTCGAAGGCGAGACATATGCAATGGCGATGAAGAACATCTATACCTTCGGACCGACATTCCGCGCCGAAGAGAGCAACACCTCACGTCACCTTGCCGAGTTCTGGATGATTGAGCCCGAGATGGCATTCTGCGATCTCGAGGGTGATATGGACTGCGCTCAGCAGTTCCTGAAGTATATCTTCCGCGCCGTCCTCGAAGAGAACGCAGAGGATATGTCGTTCTTCGAGAACTTCGTCCTCAAGGGACTCATCGAGTCTCTCGAGCATGTCATCAACTCCCCCTTCGAGCACATGACATACACCGAGGCCATAGCACTTCTCGAGAAGCACAACGAAAAGTTCGAGTTCCCCGTCGAATGGGGTTCCGATATCGCATCCGAGCATGAGAGATACCTCACCGAGGTAATTGCAAAGCGCCCCGTCATCGTCACCGACTATCCCAAGGAGATAAAGAGCTTCTACATGAAGCAGAACGACGACGGAAAGACCGTAAGGGGCATGGACGTCCTCGCTCCGAGACTGGGAGAGATCATCGGCGGAAGCGAAAGAGAGAGCGACTACGATAAGCTCGAGAGGAGAATGAAGGAGCTCGGGATGGATATGACTCCGTACTGGTGGTACATGAATCTCCGCAGATACGGAACGGCCCCGCATGCAGGCTTCGGACTCGGATTCGAACGTGCCGTGAGATACGTCACAGGCGTCGAGAACATCCGTGACGTCATCCCCTATCCGCGTGCTGTCGGAACATGTGAGTATTGATTCAAGCGGCCCTTAAACAGGGTCGTTTATGTTGACGCGGAATATGTGAAACGAAATAAGGGATACTCAATCCAATACACTATCTGTGTACAGGCCGATACCATTCAGAAGCTGAAATGATTTTATCATATAGGCATATGCCTCCGGCTGGGCATTGCGGTCGGAGCTTATTCTCTTCATTCCTTTCAGATTCATCTTTATCGAACGGTATTCCTGTACATCCTTTATCCTGTCATATCTCTTCTGACCGCTCAGGAGAGAAGATGCAAGATACATGACTTCGCTTGCCATTGCCGCAGCACTTTCCCCCGTGATTCTCCCATCGAACAGATGTCCCTGAACAGCGTTGATACCCACAGCGTAGTTCACATAGTCATCAGGTCTTACACTTCCTCTGCCTATAATGCAGATACAGGCATCTATCGTATCAAGAAGACAGTCTGCCCTTTTTATATCAAGTCCGCGATATCCCGTTTCGAGACGACAGATATTATCATAAACTTCATCTACAGTATGGTAATCATCCATTTCCTGTAACAGAGTCCAGCAGTCAAACAACTGCTTGATGATTTCAAGCTCCTTTCCTACTCCGAAGGGAATCCCCGTCGTATGAGGTGCAAAAGCCGTAAGTTTATCGGCAAGAATACTATTTTGTCCGGTATAACCACGGAGAAATCATCCCCATTGTTCAACAGCAGGCTGTTTCTGATGAAGCACCTTGTCAGCTTTGAATAAGAAATGTCGGAGAATACAACATCCAGTAGAACCGTCAGGTCTCTATCGGCTCTCGGTGATTTGAAATGGAATCTGAAGTGGCGTTTCTCAATCCTGTTAGCGCCTTTTCGTAAATTCTCTTCGACACCAATGAATGGAAAAATGCAGCCGGCCTTTTCAACATAGCTGTCGACATCGACGCCTTTCGAGACAATTATATCGATGTCCGTACTGAGACGACGAGGCCGGTTCAAAAGCAGCAGGAGTGATGTTCCACCCTTGAAGATGAACGGCATTCCAACCATGCTTAAAGCTTCAAGAAGGCCGAATGCAAATACCGTCCGTTCAAGAATTGAAGAATCCGAACCCGTACTTTTTCTGAGCGTTTCGATATGCGCTGCTGTATAGTTCTCCTGAAGAAGCATAATATCAGTCTCCCCTGAGGTATTTTCTCATTTCACACTCTCTGCCTCTGCGTCGTGCATATCTGAAGAGTTTTACCTTGTCCAGGGAGTATTTTTCCTCTGCCTGAGCAATAAAAGACTCAAGCTCTGACACACTGTACGTCGTGGAGATCAACTTGTCCGAAACCATGTCGACAAGCATCTTTTCCAGAGTCACCGAATGTTTCTCCGTGCCGGGCGGGGATTCTGAAATCAGGTCCGTAATGACAATGCAGTCTTTCGACCAGTACAGCGAAAAAGTTTTCCTGTCAGGCTTATACATAATATTAACATAGCCCAGTTCCCGGAGAAAACGAAAAACAAAAATACTGCTACCCTTCTCTATCTGTATGAATACCGTATTCTGGGCAATCAGATGATTGAGAAACTCATTCATGAGAGAAGTCTCGAAGACAGTGAACGCCACATAAGGAAAGCTTTTTTCAATTACTTCTTTAATATCTGAAGCTTTATCTGAATAGACGGGAGTAAACCGATCTTTATGCGATGACTGAGGAAGCGAATATCGGTCCCTACCGGATTTATGAAGAGAACCACAACTGACTAATCTCCCGATTATCCAGTTACATGAATTGTCTGACACTTCCTTCTTATCCTGCAATTTGAGGATTAAGTCTTTCCGCGAGTAAAGTCTGTCTTTCTCCAGTTCCATGACTGATTCATCGTACCAGTTCATAATCTTCTTCCATCTCTATATATTACGGCAATAAACTAAATTTTTGCCGATATATATAATATCGTAGTTAATTCTACTTTTGTCAAACAACATGATGGTTTTCTGAAAAAAACAGGCATAAATCATCTTATTCATCACTCACACAATCAGTGAACAAAGAAAAAAAGTCAGTGCCGTGATTTAGCATAAAGACATGATCTTACAACAACCCGAAAATAAACAAAATAATATCCTTGTTTTTCCCGTGTTACACGAAAAACAATTTCTACAATAATATTTATCTTAATTTAGCTGCTTAAATAATTTATTATTAAGTCAACAAATAACTCTATTCATACTTCGATTTCAGTGACAATTAAATATCAACTCATTAACACGTGTATCAGACACGATTATTTCAAATTATTATTTTTCAGAATATCCGGAAGGTGAGTTTTCCTTCCTTAGAAACGAGGAAACAAAAGTGTCGAAGGCAGAAGAAAAAGCGTTGATGTCGGCCGTCGTCAATCTCTTTGTTTTCTCACTCTGAATACCCATTTCCCTGAGCTCTGTATAGAAGTTGCGGGATGAAAGTCTCTCCCCTACATTATCTGATGTATATATATGTCCCCTGTCATCGATGACAGAGAAGCCGAGAGAGCAGAGCCTCGACGAGAGCGGAATATCGTGGGTGATGCAGAAACCCGGAAGAGATGCAATCTCGACGATTCTGTCGTCGGCGCTGTTCATCCCGGAAGCCACTACCTCCAGGGAAATCCGGCTCCTGATTTTCCTGAGTTCCGTCTTGTCGGTAATTCCCTTCTCCTTTGCCTCCTCTCTGAGTGCGTGGGTATGAGCTTCCGCTGTGTCCCTCACGGCAGGAATCACCCTGTCGGATACGAAGACGGCCTCTCCGATAGATGCACTCTCCTTCACAAGTCTTCTGAGGACGATGGAGAGCAGTTCTCTTGGAAATGAATCGGCATCTACGTAGACATTGAACATGGCTGTATTATCGTAAGAACGGAAGATAAATACAACAGCTGTAACCGTAAGGGCTCAATACACACGAACCTTATATCTATCCTCCCGGAATGCCCCCTAGCATGACAACATTCCTTTCCATATTCCAGCAATACAGGGAAGAAATGTTAAACTGGTCCGGGAAAGAGAGACCTCTGCCCTTTTCCCACCAGCAAACATCTCCCACCTCGCTCTGTAATATACTGATAACCGCATAACCGCATGAGCATAACAAGAGAAAAGAAGCCGGCACGAACTCAGGAGAACAGGTTTCATTGATGAATATAAGAAGGCGGATGATATCACACCACCCGCCTTCACTTCCCTCATGAGAGAGTTACTTTCTTACAAGAGGTAATACATCCATTCCAAGGAAGCCTCCGACAGCAATACTGTCACTTCCTGTAGCAAACACCAGCCAGCTCTGGAAAGTTGACTTCTGGCTGCCGATTACACTTCTCTCCTCTTCCTGAACAAAAGAAACAAATTTATCGACTTTTCCTCCTGCATATGGATAAGGCTGAACTTCGTAGTTACCGCTTGTGTCTATTTTGGCAACCACACCTTCGTCTCCAGTTGCATTTCCATAAAGAATCCTGTGGTCTTCGTAGGTGTCATCACTGAAATTTACATTAATCTTCCAGTTATCTGCTTCACCACTCCAGGAACCTTTGACAGACTCTGCCGGAGTCGCTCTATTGAGCATATAACCACTATACCACTCTAGACTTTCCCCTTCTTTACCAAGATTACGAAGGACGTATTGAGCAGTCATAGCATTTATAAAGAGTGCGTTTATGCCTTCTGCGTTGAGTGTCAGGTATCCGTTATCAGAGTCATAATTCCATGTCCCGGCTTTTACCAGACTTGTGGACTGGTTGGCAAAATCTGTCATGTAGAAAACATTCTCTCCTCCTTCCTTTCTGAAGTCTATGGCGTAATTATCCATTATGTCCCAGAGGCCCAGAACCTTTTCTTCGGAAGGAATATACTTCGGCATAAGTATTATGTCTTCAAGAACAGGTGTGGAGAAGTCGTAGGAAGAACCGTAGTAATCAAGCGGCCCCTCGACGATTCTGTACCAGCCGACTGCTTCCATTCCGCTGAGAGACGGCATCACAACGCCCTCAGCATTACCGCCGGGAAGTACCTCTTCCGTTGTATACGGAGTCTCGCCGTCAGCATTCATGTAGATGACTGTGTATTTCGACACTTCCGTCCAGCCTGCGGTAATGATGACATCTTCTGTAATCTCAGAGGAAAAATCAAACCGAGTGGAGTCTAAATACCAGCCGTTGAACGAATATCCTTCTCTGACAGGACGAGCAGGTTCACTGACGGATGTCCCGTACGTGACTGTCTTCGTCTCTGTTTTACTGTCGTATCCGTAGTCGAATGTGACAGTGCATGTCTTGTCTGTCTTCCAGACAGCATAGAGGTACAGGCTTTCGGTTATCTTCTGGGTTTCGTCATACTTTGGATATGGATAAGAGTCTGTTGCCCAGTAATCCAGAGTATAGTTTTCTTTTGACAGCGTTCCTGTGAGAATATCTGCAATGGTGTTTCCCCAGTCTGTCTCCCCGTAGTATGTTCCTGTATACTCGCTTCCGGAGGAATCAACATACTTTCCGCCCTGGAGATTAAAGGAAACATAGCACTTTTTCTTTCCCCAGACAGCTGTCAGTGTTAAATCTTCGCTCAGATTCAATGTTCCAAAACGGCTATAAGTATTTGTACCGTCACTCCATCCCTCAATCTGGTAAGCATCATCTGTTGAATAATCAAAGAAACTGAGACTTACGCTTGAGCCTTTCTTGAACTTGTATTCGTTGCTGAAGGCTTCAATACCCTTCTCTTCATCCTTATCACCCTTGAGAATCAGTGTGACCGAATCATCGTCTTTCACCTCTTCCCACTTAGCATAGAGAGTGAACTCTTCAGTCACTCTGGTGTTATCGAAATCAAAGGCGGATTCATCTTCAAGGTTCCTGAACCAGCCGAGGAATGTGTATCCTGAACGGACAGGATCGGACGGCTTACGAGAGTTGATCGTACTGCCATAAGAAACTTGATCAATCACGTGGTCAGGCGTATCCCCATCATCATTGTAATTGAGTGTCACTGTAAGATAGACATCCTGAATCTCAGCTACGAGAACAGTATCTTCATAGAAAGCCTTTGGCAGTTCTACACTGCTGTAATTACCTTCTAAATGCCAGTAACTGAATTCCTTTCCTTCTGCCGTTTCAAATACAGGTGCATCAACAATAGTTCCAGCCGTAAGGTCCTTTCTTTCGTCGGTCTTGGTGGCTCCGTTTTTGTCTGTGTACTTGAATGTGACAGTAATCTTTTTCACTTCATACTGCGCTTCGAGCACGATGCTTTCCGTCACATTGGAGATGGTTTCGCCTGATGAATACTCAGTCTCTCCGCTCTTCCATCTGCTGAAAGTATATCCTTTCTTCGTCACAGCAGGAGTCGGAATGACGAAGTCTGCTCCGCTTTCGATTGTGGAGACTCTTTCCGTCCCGTTCTCTCTGAGAGTGACTGTCACCTTTCCGTTCTCCAGCCATACAGCTTCGAGAACGATGTCCTTTGTCACTGGAGCCGAGAAGTCGTAATCAGCGGAATTGTAACTCCATCCTCTGAAGGTATAGCCGTCCTTAGTGACCGTCTTCTCCGTCTTATCGACAGGCTGTCCTGATTCGACCGTCTTTGTATCGACAACGGTATCACCATTCTTGAAGGTTACCGTGTAGGACATCCAGAGAGCCTTTATCTCGATATCGCCGGTGAGAGTAATCTTGTCGCCGGCCTTGTATTCCCTGTCGCCGAGCTTCCATGCCTTGAATACGGCATCTCCGTTCTGAGGCGCCGGAGGAAGTGCAAACTCCCCTTCCCTTACCTTTTGTGTTGTCCTATCCGTACCGTTGTTGCTGTTCACGGTGACTGTGTAAAGGCGTGCCCACTCTGCTGTGAATGTCATATCGGAAACAACAGTCACACTGTCGCCGGGCTTGTATGAGGCATCGCCGGTTTTATACGAGATAAACTCATAATCTGTTCTTTCAACGGCTGGAGGAAGCGTGAACTTATCGCCGTCGTTTACGCTTTCCGTTTTGCTTTCTGTGCCGTAATCGACTCTTACAGTATATACAGCACTTGTTTTCTCTCTCCACTCTGCAGTAAAGGTAAGCGCCTTCTCTACTTTAATCGAGGTTCCTGCCCTGTATTCATTGCCGTCTCCGTCTTTATAGCCAAGGAAGACGTGTCCGGCCTTTTCCGGCTCTGAGGGAAGTGTGAAACTCCCTCCTTCCCTGACCTTCGATTCCTGAACTTCCGTACCGTTGGCATTATCAACTTTTACAAGGTAGAGTGCCGTCCACTTAGCCGTGAATGTCATATCGGCATTGACTGTGACCTCTTCGCCCGCGTTGTGCCTTCCGCCTTCAGCGTCAGTGAAGCAGTCGAATTCAAAGCCGTCCTTCGTTTCTGCCCCGGGAAGTGTGAACTTGTCCCCCTCCTTCACTTCCTTTGTAATCTTATCGAATCCCTCACCATAGTCCACAGTAACCGTGCAGACTTTGGGACTGCTGCTGTTGTTGTCGCAGGAAACTGCAACAAGTGCCAGTACAGCAACGAAAATCAATAGAAATGCAAATCTTCGATTTCTCATATTGTACCCCTTCCATAATGTTACTTTTGTAACATTTTTGCATGAAAAAAAAACACCACAACCTTTTTCTGATATTCCTGTAACAACACGACGCCGGCGGAGTACGAAGTTGTCCATCTTTTCTTCCTTTCCGATTCCCTTGTATATGGAGTATGAGAAAGATTTCCGTGTACCGGTTACTGTTCAACAGAATCGGAGGACGGCCATATTGCCGTGTTCTGGCGGGTAGCAGTCAATTTGACTGGAAAAGCGGGACTTTTGGAGTTTTCCTGTGTTCGGTATCGGGATGGGACATCTTTTTATATTCTGTTATCGATTTGACTCCATATTGTGATGGAACTAATCCTTTATATTGAGTAATATCATAAGAGTTAAGGAGATTATTTATGGAATACTCGAATTTACAGATTGCACGCTATTCATACTCCCCCAAACTTCCGAAAATCCTCACTGAAGATATGGCTTCAATCAGGGCCGAGGAAGGAAAGGCAACGACAAGTGCCGCCGACGAAGAGAAGATCCGCGCTCTTTTTCCGTCGACTTTCGGTCAGAAGGAGATAACCTTCACATCCGGTAAGAGCTCGGCAAGAAGCGACAGACTCACTGTCGGCGTCATCCTCTCCGGCGGACAGGCACCCGGCGGCCACAATGTCATAAGCGGACTCTATGATGCACTCAAGAAGGCCAACAGCGAAAGCACGCTCATCGGCTTCAAGGGAGGTCCCTCGGGTCTCACGGATGATTCATTTGTCGTATTCAATGATGAATTCATCAACGAATACCGCAATACCGGCGGTTTCGACATCATCGGAAGCGGGAGAACAAAGCTCGAGACTGTAGAGCAGTTCAAAAAGGCTACCGAAGTCTGCAGAAAGCACAGTGTCGATGCCATCGTCATCATAGGAGGCGACGACTCCAACACGAATGCCGCAGTACTTGCCGAGTATTTCAAGGCAAACAACGTTCCTGTTCAGGTTATCGGATGCCCGAAGACCATCGACGGCGACCTCAAGAACGACGACATCGAAGCATCCTTCGGTTTCGATACAGCGACAAAGACGTTCTCCGAACTCATCGGCAATATCGAGAGAGACGCAAACTCTGCAAAGAAGTACTGGCACTTCATCAAGGTCATGGGCAGAAGTGCTTCCCATATAGCACTCGAGTGTGCTCTCCAGACACAGCCCAACGTCTGTCTCATCAGCGAGGAGATTGAAGCTAAGAAGATGAGTCTCAGCGCAATTGCATCCTATGTTGCAGACAGCGTCGAATACAGGGGCAACAACGGCATGAACTTCGGCACATGCATCATTCCCGAAGGTCTTGTCGAGTTCGTTCCCGAAGTCAAGGCTCTCATCAGTGAAATCAACGACCTTCTTGCCTCAAAGGAAGCAGAATTCAGTGTTCTGAAAACGCAGGACGAAAAGAATGCTTTCATGAAGAAATATCTCTCCGCTTCAGCTTACTCTGTTTTCGAGCTTCTCCCCGCAGCAATCCAGGAGCAGATGATGGCAGACAGAGACCCCCACGGAAACGTACAGGTGTCGAAGATAGAGAGTGAGAAGCTTGTTTCGTCAATCGTCGAAGCCGAACTCGAGAAGAGAAAGGCTCAAGGCACATACAAGGGCAGGTTCAATCCCCTCCACCACTTCTTCGGCTATGAAGGACGCTGTGCATTCCCGTCGAACTTCGATGCAGACTACTGCTACTCTCTCGGCTACAATGCATTCCTCCTCATCGCAAACGGATGCACGGGATATCTTTCATCTATAAAGAATCTCTCCGCTCCTGCAGAAGAATGGACTGCAGGCGGTATGCCGATTACGAAGATGATGAATATCGAGCGCAGACACGGAGAGGACAAGCCTGTCATAAAGAAGGCTCTCGTAGAGCTTGACGGCAAGCCTTTCACCTACTTTGCATCCAGGAGGGACGAATGGTCGAAGAAGACATGCTATACATACCCCGGTGCAATCCAGTACTACGGCCCCTCGTCCGTCTGCGACCAGACGACAAAGACTCTCCAGCTCGAAAAAAGCTGAAGAAGGTTATGGAAAGCTTAAAGGTCCCCGCAGAAAGGGACCTTTTTCTTATATTCTGTCGAAAAACTCCCCCGGAATTTCTTATAAAACAGTTGGAATCTCCCTTGGTTTTTCTTATACAACACCTATAAACTCGCCCCGATTTTCTTACAAAGGAGATAACACTGATGTATTTCAAGAGAAAAATGGATGCACTGCTTGACAACTGGTTCAAAGGCGGCAGCAGTACACCGTGCCTCATTGTCGGAATACGCCAGTGCGGCAAGACCGAAACGATTCACGAATTTGCCAGACGGAACGGCCTCCAGCTCATCGAGCTGAATTTCTGGACAAACCGGGACTTCTCATCAGATTTCGAAGGCAGTCTTGATGTAGATACTATTGTATCGAACATATCTCTCAGGTTTCCTGATATCCGGATCGACAAGGAGAGGACCCTTTTCTTCTTTGATGAGATACAGGCCTGTCCCAGAGCACGGCTTTCCTTCAAGAACTTCAAGAACGATGGAAGGTATAATGTTATCTCAAGCGGCTCTTATTTCGGCATCAACGGCTATGTCATCGGAGACACAACTCCCGCTCCGACAGGATGCGAGGATGTTTTCCACATGAAAACAATGGACTATGAAGAGTTCTTATGGGCAATGGGGTACCGGCAGGAACAGATAGATGTTCTTATCGGCTGTTTTGAAGAAAAGAGGCCCGTGCCGGGGAATATTCATGAACTGTTCAAGAGTCTTTTCCTGAAATATGCCTGCATAGGGGGTTTTCCGAAGGTTGTGGGAAAATATCTTGAGACGAAGAGAATTGTTGATGCCTACAGGGTACTGGAGAACACCGTTTCCGATATGAAGACAGATTTCGGCAGAAGGAAGGATAAAAACGGCAATCCTGTTTTCAAACCTGCGGAAGTATCGAGAATACAGAACGTCTTCGATCTCATTCCAACCTTCCTTGCAAAGGACAGCAAGAGATTCATTGTTTCAAAGGTTAAAGGCGGTCTGCTGTATGACAAGAACGATGCAATTGAATACCTCCGCCGGGCACATGTCGTGACGAAGGTGCACAATGTGTCTCTCCCTTCTCTTCCCCTTTCTGGAGAAAGGATAGAATCCCAGTTCAAGCTTTTCCCCGAGGATATCGGGATAGTAACGTCCATGTACGGAATAGATACCGTAGCCGCTATGAATAAAGGAGATCTCGGCCAGGGGAAAGGTGCCATTTACGAATCCCTTGTCTTCGATTCTCTGAGCAAAGCCGGTATTGAAACATACTACTTTGCCAAGGACAGCGGACTTAAAGTCGATTTCGTCATCTCGTATGACGGATCGGTGACACTGGTGGAAGCCAAATCCAGAACCGGCAACGCGAAATCAAGCAGGACAATCATGAACCATCCGGAGCATTATGGAAAAACGAAACTGATAAAAATCGGCGATTACAACATTTCAAGAGAAGGCGATATCACAACAATCCCTCATTACATGACATTCGTGCTCGGAAAAATGAAACATGACTTTTGATATGAACTGCGTATTTCACCATTGAAAACTATCCATGTGTAATAACTATGGTTCATAACACTATGAGAAACGGAAGTCGGAGCGCCGATAGATATAAAGAAAAGAAGGATGCCCTCATCAGGCACCCATCCCTTACCTTTCACCGCTTCATATACGGTAGATTCTGTCTTCGCTTTTGCCATCCTGTCTGAAGAAGACGGTAGTGAAGCCTGTTGTTGCGACGATTGTGCTCTTCGTCGACTCTTCAAGTTTCCTCGAGATCTCCTCGACCTGGTCCTTGCTGTTCGAAAATCTCACCTTCACGAGTTCGTGACATGTGAGTGCATTGTCGAGAGCACTGGCCACAGCCGGAGTGTATCCCTCTTTGCCGACGTAGACGACAGCATCGAGCTGCTGTGCATGAGAGCGCAGAAAGGCTCTCTGATAACTCTTTAATTCCATAGCCATATTCTAGTGGAGAGCCTCTCTTCTTTCAAGGACAAATCAGTCGAGCTTGTATTTTGCAGCAACGGCGAAGCGCTTGATCTTCTTCGTGCTTGTCATCTCGAGAGGTTCGTCGGTAACCGTAATCATAGTAATCTTCTTGTAGGACTGGAGATCCTTGTTGACTTCACCGATGATGGAGGTGATTGTATCCTCAGTTTTCTTCTTGTCACCGCTGTCTCTCAATGCCTTTCCGGGATATACGACAGCTCTGATGCCCTCGGCCTTGAGAGCCTTGTCGGTGATGTACCCGATAATACAGATCTGCTCGATTTCATCGTAGAGCTGGAACTTGTCCTCGATCTCCTCGGGGAATACGTTCTTGCCGCCGTCTGTGACGATGATGGATTTCGCCCTTCCCGTAAGATATAGATAGTTCTCGCTGTCGAGGTGTCCGACATCTCCGGTGTTGATCCAGCCGTCCTTGTCGAGAATCTCGTCGGTCGCTTCCTGGTTCTTGTAATATCCCTTCATGACCTGAGGTCCGCGGATGTATATGATACCGTTGCCTTCACTGTCGGGATCGACAATCTTGCACTCCGTCATCGCGATGGTCTTACCGACGCTTTCAACCTTGAATGCGTAGATGGGATTGAGGTGCGTGATCGGACTTGTCTCCGTCAGTCCGTAGCCCTGAACGAAGTTGATTCCGAGTTCGTTGAATCCCTTGAATGTTGTGCTGGGAAGAGGTCCGCCGCCGCAGATACATATTCTGTTCGTATCGAGTGAGACCTTCTTGAGAAGGAAGGAGAACATCTTCTTTCCGCCCTGGAAATTGAATGTTTTCTTTAAAAATCCCGAAATTCCCATCATCGCCCTGATGAGTCCGTAGACAACCGGGCCCTTCTTCTTGACGCCGTTTATGATTCCGGCATAAAGCTTGTTGAAGAGCATCGGGACGCCGAGGAACATCGTGACCTTACCTTCCTTTAGCTCCTTCAGCATCTGCGAAACGACAAGCTTCTTGCCGAATACGACGGATGCTCCGACACCGAATGCCTCTAAAAAGACGGCAAGCATCGTGTATGCATGATGAATCGGAAGAATTGCATAGAAGACATCGGTTTCGTAGATGTTCATGCAGCTCTGTGCAATGTAGATATCTGAACAGAGGTTCTTGTGTGTGAGCATGACACCCTTGGGTGTTCCTGTCGTACCCGATGTAAAGAGGATTGCTGCAACATCTTCCTCCGCCGGATCGTAGCCTTCCCTCTCCTCACACTCGACAGTCATTATATCCTGCCACTGACTTCCGGCTTCAAGACAGCCGTACCCCTTCATCTCGAGAGAAGATGCGACACGCCCCATCCTGTCGCTGTCGGCGATGAGGACGACGGAGTCGGAGAACTTTGCAAGCTTTATGAAGTCTTCGTCGTGAAGCGAGTTGTCAAGGGGAACAATCGTCCCTCCCATATAAAGGACGGCCATATATGTGACAGCCCATGCGACGCTGTTCTTTCCGCTGACTATTACCTTGTCTCCCTTCTGAAGACCTAAGGAAAGAAGCCATGAAGAGACCTTCTTCACCCTTACTGCGGCATCCTTGTATGTCAGGCACAGATATTTCGGTGCAAATTCAACCCAGCAGTTCCTCTCGGGAAAAAGTGTAGTGTTGAGGACAAAGAGTTCCTTGAGCGTCGGCCACTCCCCGTTGAAGTATTTTCCTCTGTATGGATCAAAGCGATTCCATGGTGTGAGATTGTCTTTGGTTCTCATTGTTATTACTCCTGTTTTCTACATTTTTCTGATTTTTGTAAGAAATGTGAATAAGCAATATGCTTACACGTATTAGTTATTTTCTGTACCATATACAGTAGTAGTAGATTACTATCACCTGCATTTTAGCCGAACGATGTTCAAAAATGTACATATTGTCATCGTTTTTGACAGAAAATCTCAATCCGGGGCCTCTATACATAGAAAAATACAAATTTGCGTAAATTGTAAAAATAACTATTGCATAAATCTATTATTTACATCTTTAATATTTGTGTAGTATTACTCTTTAGGCCTGTTCCAGCTTCCAGGCGGGGACGGGAAGGACGCTCCGGCGTCCTTTCTTTTTGCCTCTGCTCATTTTTTCATTGACAGCCCCAGGTCATCCTTTTACCATTCTTTTATCAAGGAGAAAAACATGAAAAGACTACTTGTCATACTCTCTCTCATTCTTGTGATATCACTCGTACTCGTCTCCTGCAGCGAGAATCCGCAGTCAGGCAATACGCCGTCAGAAGATAAAACTCAGGAAGGATACTTCCCGAAGGCTTTCAACAACAGGACATTCAGGATCAAAGGAACAGATTCTGCAAGAACAGTCACAACTTCAGGTGAAAATGAATACTACTTCATAACGACAGCTGACAATACGCTCAATTTCGATCTGCATCAGAATAAAGTAGAAGACAAAGGCAATGTAGTATCGGAAGCGGTTACGAAATCATATAACGTCTCTGTTACCGTAACAGTTGAAGGTACGTCATGTACAGCAAAGGCTGAGAACGGATCGACGTATACATTCACTGCCACGACCGCCGGAGAAGAAACAATATACACCGTTGCGATAAATGATGTTACCAACACTTCCTACAACGGGACATACACAATTGAAACGGTTACACCGCCTGTCGATTACTGGCCACTTGGAATAGAACTTTATCAGGATGTCTCGGAAGAAGCCGGAACATGCCCCGCCAGAGTCATGATCACACCTGCCGGACTCTACTTTGTATTCCTTTCCACACTGGGTACAGATGATCTGAACGAAAGTGCCTGGACGAGTTACCCAAAAAGCTATTTCTTCTATCTGACAAGTGTCGTTGAAAAGACAGATGACGGCTTTACTGCAGGCGACAAAACATACAACAAGCTGACATTTGTAAGAAATACGGAGAGCGGAGTCTACACTCTCACTCTGGATAATGGAACAACAATGACATGGAACCTTGTCAAAGCAGAATATGATTATTCTTTCTTCTTCAATGAAGGAATGCTGCAGAGGTTTATGGTCACGACACCTGAGTCGTGAGGAATGCTCTCCCTTATGATTTCAGCCCCGCTTTGGGGCTGATTCTCATTTGTCCTTGTAGAGCCTGATAACTTCGAAGCGCTTGATCTTCTTCGTGCTCGTCATCGGGAGGGGCTCGTCAACGACGCTCGTCATTGTTATCTTCTTGTAGGACTGGAGGTCCCTGTTGACTGTCTCGACAATCTCCTCCATGTGCTTTGCTGTCTCTTCGAGTGTGTGGTCCTTGAGCCATTTCATCGAAGGATGGATTATGATTCTTATTCCTTCGCTCTTGAGTTCCTTGTTTATGACATACGGTATTATGCAACACTGCTCGATTTCATCGTAAAGCTGGAACTTGTCCTCTATCTCCTCGGGAAAGACGTTCTTGCCGCCCTCGGTGACGATGATGTTCTTGGCCCTTCCTGTGAGGAATAAAAAGCCGTGCTCGCCGATGTGTCCCACGTCGCCTGTGTTGAGCCATCCCTCACTGTCAAGCACTTCGTCCGTAGCCTCCCTGTTCTTATAGTAGCCCTGCATGACCTGCTTAGCCTTTATGTAGATAAGGCCGTTTCCGTCCTCATCGGGGGATACTATCTTCTCCTCCACTCCCGGGAGGGGAATTCCCACAGAATCCTCGTTATAAACTTCGACAGGGTTGAGGTTGACGATCGGGCTTGTCTCCGTCAGGCCGTAACCCTGAACAAAATCCAGTCCGAGCTCATTGAACTTCCTGAACGTCGAGGAAGGAAGGGGGCCGCCTCCGCATATGCATATTCTCATCCTGTCGAGAGAAACCTTCTCGAGGAGCATGTGCGAAAAGAGTTTCTTCCCTATATTGACCCTGAACACTTTCTTCACAAAGCCGGAGAAACCCATAAGGAAGTGCACAAGCCCTGCCTTGAAGGGGCCCTGTTTATCCACTCCCGCCATTATTCCGGCAAGGAGCTTGTTGAAGAGCATGGGAACTGCAAGAAACATTGTGACATGTCCCTCCTTGAGCTCCCTGAGCATTATGGGTGTGATGAGCTTCTTTCCGAAGACGCAGCAGGCACCGCTTGAGATTGTCTCCAGGAAGACGGCACTCATCGTATAAGCATGATGAAGAGGAAGGATGGCGTAGAATACGTCCGTCGGGAGGACGTCGATGATGCGCTGTGCCTCGAGTGTCGAACTCATGAGGTTCGTATGGGAGAGCATCACGCCCTTGGGTGTTCCCGTAGTGCCGGAGGTGAAGAGCATGGCGGCGGTTTCATCACACTTCACAACAGGGAGTTCACACTCCTCTCCTTCGAGGTCGAAGACAAATGGATGGTTAACCCCGGATTCGAGGGAATAGCGCTTTTTGATGAATTCCCCCTCGGGATCCACTTCGTCAATCTTCTCGTCGTCCATGAAAACGGTGTCGACATCGCCGAAGCGGAGGATTCTCGTCATCTCCTCCGGATGAAGTGCATAGTCGAGGGGAACGATTACGGCGCCGGCAAATGAGATCGCAAGATACGCAACTGCCCATTCGGGGCTGTTCTTACCGCTTACGCATATATGGTCTCCCTTCTTCACTCCGCTTGAGATGAGAAAGTATGCAAGTTTTCTAATTTTCCCGAGAGTCTCCGTATAGGAATAGGAGACGGCAGTCGGAACAATGGTCTTGAAGCACTCGTTTCCGGGAAAGCGTGATGCCGTGATCTCGAAGGTCTCCCTCAGCGTGGGATAGTCACCGGAGAAATCCTTTCCCCTGTGCTGCCACAAAGCGTCTACATTGGTCTTCCAGTACTTATCTTTGAATGCCATGTTCCCTCCTGTTTATTCTGACAAAAAACATGCGTTTGTAAAATATAATGCAGTATTTTTGCCACTATAGTAGCTATTTGTCAACCACTAGGTATTTCATACCATACCATTTTTGGCCACAATTAACTACAATCTGGCCTATGTGTGCAGTAAATACACAATTAGATGACTTTTTCTCCTCATACACTCCTTCTCTCTCATCCTCCCTGAGGGAGAACAGAATCGAGAGGATGGAACTACTTCTCGAGAGAATCGGGAACCCGGAGAAAAGACTCAGGACAATCCACATTGCCGGAAGCAAGGGAAAAGGCACGACGGCGACTGCCCTGAGCTATATTCTCTCCGGACTCGGAAAGAAGACGGGGCTCTTCCTTTCTCCTCACGTCTATGACATAAGGGAGCGCTTTACACTCTCGTCAGTCTTCTTCTCCGACGGGGAATACCTGTCTGCACTTGAAAAACTGAGGTCGCTCATATCGGGATTCACGCTGCCGCCGTCACTGGGAGAAGAGAAGCCGACGACGTTCGAACTCTACACGGCATACAGTTACCTCCTCTTCTCCGATACGCTCTGCGAATGGGCTGTGATAGAAACAGGTCTCGGAGGAAGACTCGATGCAACGAACACCCTTCTTCCCGAAGCCTCTGTCATTACACGGATAGAACTTGAACACACCCAGATACTCGGAGACACCCTCGGAAAAATCGCTGCAGAGAAAGCCGGAATCATCAAGAAAAACACTCCCGTCTTTGTTCTGGAGCAGAAGAAGGAGGTTCTTGATGTAATGAGGGAGACGGCGGAGAGCCTCCAGTCTCCTATCTATATATTCAATATGCCGGAGAGTGTAGAAGATGAGAGTCCCTTTTCATACCTCGGTGCCGAAATACTCACATCCTGCGCTCGGGATGATATACTTCTTTTAGATATATTCTACGCCGTCTACATACTATTCACTCTGGGTTTCGTCGTATCGGGAAGATATGACTTCACATCCCCCTTCTTCCGCCTTCCCGGAAGATACGAGGAGCGTCTCATAAGAGGACGGAGGATTATATTCGACGGTGCACACACTCCCGTATCTGCCGCGCTCCTCTCTTCGAGGCTCAGAAGCGACAGAGAAAAAAAGAGCACGCTCATATTCAGCACGGCCCACGACAAGGACCACAAGGCAATAGGGGAAGTGCTCGTTCCCCTCTTCGACCGCGTCATCATCACATCGACGGGAAGATGGAAGAAATCGAAACCGGAGAAAATATACTCCGATTTCACCTTTCTCTTTCCCGATAAGGATATTATGCTTATCCTTGATTTCAGTGCTGTGATCAGAAAGGCGCTTGAAGTGACGGATGAAGGAGACACAATCGTCGCATCCGGCTCATTCTACCTTCTTTCCGAGCTCGACGGCGCTTTAAAGGAAGAAGGCTATGGCTGTTAACTGGAAGGAGCTCGAGCTCCTTTTATCTGAAATGCCCCTCAGGGGAAGCTTTATCCAGGATGTGACGGAGCACAGCTATCATGCCTTCACGCTCTCTCTCTTCCATCCGGAGAAGAAGGCCTGGTACCTCTACTCCGAGACGGCTACTCCGCATACGCGTGTATGCATGACAGACAGGATGAGGAAGAAGAGCCCTGTCATGCAGCGCTTCACACAGTACCTCAAGGCCCACGTAAGGGGTAAGAAGATAACAGATGTAAGACAGCTTGCATTTGACAGAGCCTTCATTCTCACACTCGAATCCCCCCTCGAAAAGTTATATCTCCTCTTCAGACTCTACTCCGGCCCCGGCGCCAATGTCATAGCCTATGACAGTGACAATATCATCCTCGAACTTCTCTTCAGACGCCCCGGAAGAGGAGAAGTCAGAGGCGGCACGATTGTCATCGACGAAAGGGAGAGCGAGGGGGAGCGCCGCTACTCTGTACGAGAGTGGGATGCACCGTCTTTCAACGAGGCAGTCGACAGACAGGAAGAGGAAAGCGGCAGAGAAGAAAAGAGGGAGGAATACAGAACTCTTCTTCTCGAGAAGAGAAACAGAGAAAGAGCAGCACTTGACGAGAGGATAAGAAAAAACGAGGAAAAGCTCAGCCACACGAGGGACTGGGAGGACGTGAAGCACCTTGCCGACCTCTTCGCTTCATCGATACATCTCTACAGGAAGGGGATGACCAGCATCACCCTCCCCGACTGGGAGAATGGAAATGAGATAACCCTCGCCCTATCCGAGAAGACGGACGGAAGGGGCAACCTTAAAAGGCTCTACGACGAATACCATAAGGAGAAGACCGTCCACTCCCTGGCCCTCGAGGAAAAGGAGAGGCTCGAAGAGGATAGAAGAACTCTCGAAGAAAAGTACGCTGCCCTCCTCGAGGAATCGACGCCTCTTGAAAAGCTTAAAAAAGAGCTTGAGGGCGGGACGGAGACAGAATCGAATACGAGGCCCGGGAAGGCCGGACTCTTCATAAAAAGCGGCTCCTGGCAGATAATAGTCGGACGAAGTGCAAAGGAGAACGACCAGATTCTGAGGGAGAGCGCGAAGGGCAACGATCTCTGGATGCACACCCGTGACTGGGCCGGCGGCTACATAATCATCAAGGCACAGAAGGGAAAGACATTCCCCCTTGAGGTGCTTCTCGACGGGGCATATCTTGCCGTCTTCTTCTCCAAGGCGAGAAAGAACAACAAGGCCGATCTCTACTACACCCAGGTGAAGAACCTCAGAAGAATAAAGGGAGCGAAGACGGGGCTCATAATCCCTACGGGAGAGAAGAACCTCAATGTGGAACTCGAC
Source organism: Clostridium sp. AM49-4BH (assembly GCA_963626925.1). GTDB lineage: Bacteria > Spirochaetota > Spirochaetia > Sphaerochaetales > Sphaerochaetaceae > Ornithospirochaeta. The sequence continues at coordinate 9,173 of CAVFZO010000010.1, read as the reverse complement.
GAGAAGAGGGTGAGAAAGCTTCTGGGAAACGAAGGAGAAGGAAATTGAAAATACGCTATCATGAAGGAATCTATTACCCGGGAGATAAGGATGAGATCGAAAAGCTCATCACCCCGATAAAGAAAGGTGCTGCGGCGTCGGCGCTCATCGTCCCCCATCAGGCCCTCTATCTCTCCGCGCCTCTTCTGAGAAAGGCATTCTCGCACTTCGGAGATCCCTCCTCTGTAGTCATACTTTCCCCCATTCATGCCGGACGGCTTGAAAAGGACATGGATTACTCATTCTTCGAAGGCGATGAAAACACGGCAGACGGCATCGTGAAGCTCGGCGCAGCGACTGCGGAATACTACGCAGAGGAGGAGGCGGGAGCCGAGATTCTTCTTCCCTTTATCCGCACCCTCTCCCCGTCCGTCCCCGTCTCCATCATCTATACAGACATAAGAAACGCAAAGGAGAGCAGAGCCCTCTCCTCTTTCCTCTCGGAAAAGACTTCTCCCGATACTCTCTTCATAATCTCCACAAATCTCAGCCCGGTCTGTTCTACAATCGAGGAGTGCAGAGAGTGGATGGAAAGAGCCGCCGTAGCGCTCGAAAGCGGAGAGAACATCCTCGACTGCACAAACAGGAACAGAGTCCGTATCTGTGCACGGGGTGCCGTCGACAGCATAAACCGCATAGTCAGCGGAGAGTGGATTCTCGAGGATAAGAAGAATGGAGAGACTACGGCACATGCCGTCCTCTGGAAGAGAAAATGAGTATAACTAAGACCATAAAGCTTGGAGAGACGGAATACACCGCCCTCAGATTCGGCAGCGATAACTATGAAATGCCCCCGCGCGTCATGCAGAACACCAGAGAGTGCGGCCTCCTTATAACAGATGATGGCATTGAGGAGTTTCCCTGGTACGGTGTCACGAAGGACACGGAGGGACAGTACTTACTGCTGCCGCTTTCCAGGTATGAGGAAATATCGACAATAGCGGCAGAGCACAGGGATGAAGCTCTCTCTCTTGTGAGAAAGATTGCACTCGGCCTCAACAATGCTCCGAAGGGATTTTCGGATCTTCTCACCGGAATCTTCCCCCTCTACAGAATATATATAGAGAAGGGACACAACATCGTGCTCCTTCCACCCGACGCCGGCTCCATACTCACCCTCTCCCGCTCCCCGGAGGAGACCGACAGGGACGTCAGGGCGCTCATCAAGAGCGATGTCGAGCCTTCCTTTACGCTCGTAAGCGAGATGACACAGTTACTCTACTACGCACTTACGGGACGTTTTCCCTATGAACGAAGTGAAGTAAGGGGCTCCGGCTACCAGCCCTACCCCCTCTCCCTCTACGGCTTTGATGGGGACATTGCGTCCTTCATCATGAAGACGCTCACTCTCAAAGAGAAGGAAATGAGGCGCATATGTCTCAACGGAAATGCTGAAAACACCCTCGGATGGTTTCTGAGGGAAACGGGAGACTATGAGTGGATCGGGAGGAAGAGAAGTGAAGCCGAAATGCTGGCAGAGAGGGATAAAGCTGAAAAGAACAGCGGATTCACCTCACTTGAAGAGAAGAAGGTAAGGTCTTCGAACCGCCGCAGGACAATGAGGGAAAAAGGCGGACCGGCACTCATCATCTCTGTTGTTGCAGCCGTCATTCTCTACTTTATAGGAAACTACCTCTACAATCAGTTCAGAGCTCCGCTGACAAAGGACCTCGACCCGGAAGGGATCATAGAGTACACGATAGAGAAGCAGAACGAACTTGACGCCTCCGCGCTCAACGAAGGCTTCAAGGGAGAGAGTGCCCAGTACATGGAGGTCACCTCCCTCTACGTATCGTCGCGGACTACCCTTGCGTACAGCAACAAGAACACGATCATCAACATAAACGACTGGCTCGAGGGCGGACAGAATCCGATAGACAGCGAATGCACAGTCTACGGCGTCATAATCGAGAGCATAGAGGAGAGCGGGGAGAATACATACACGGCCTCTCTGAAGTACTACACCCCCTACCCCATGTATGACGAAGACGACGTGGAAAATCCCGAGAAGGAGAACAGCGTAAGGATCTTCGAGTATCTTATCGACGAGACGTTCGTATTCGAATGGAACACGAGAGGATGGTGGCAGTGCATCTCCTCATCATTCGGAGACGGAACTCTCCTCTCTGTCATCTATATCCCCTATGCCGCGAAGGGCGAGCCAGCTTCTGATTGACGCTGTGTCATCGGGATGGAACCACCTGACATCCGGGAGCGACCGGAAGAAGGTCATCTGCCTCTTTGCATACCTTATGGAGTTGTGTATGACGGCCTCCTTGATGAGGGAGAGGGAGTATTCCCCGCTTTCGAGGGCATCAAACCACTCCCTGTAGCCTATTGCCTCCATACCCGGCCACTCTCTCCCGGCTCCGCCTGATATGAGAGTGCGCACCTCCTCGACGGCGCCGGAGGAGAACATCACCTCCACCCGACCGCGGATTCTCGCTTCCAGTTCCGCCTTATCTCTCACAAGTCCTATAAGAATAAAGTCGACGTCGCTTCTGAGCCTGTCTGTAAGCGGAAAGGAAGATAACGGACGCCCTGTCTGGTAGTAGACTTCAAGAGCACGCGTTATGCGGTAGATATCGTTGCTGTTGATACGCTCATAAGAGCCGGGGTCGACCCTCCCGAGCTCCGAATAGAGCCACACGGGGCCCTTCTCTTCAAGAAGTTTCCTTACCCTCTCCCTGACAGAGGGATCCGCCTTCGGTGCTGAATTCCTTTCATAGCAGAGCATCTTGAAAAAGTATGCCGTTCCCCCCGTTATGAGGGGAATATTGCCGCGGCCGTTTATCTCCTTTATGAGAGAATCGGCATCAGTGCAGAAGTCCCCGGAAGTATACTCCTCCCGGGGATCTCTTATATCTACAAGGTGATGTCTTATCTTTTTTCTGAGCTCTTCATCGGGCTTTGCAGATGCTATGGTGAGACCGCGGTAAACCTGTATCGAATCGGCGTTGATGATCTCATAGCCTGACGAGAAGAGAGTCTCTGTGAGCTTTGTCTTCCCGACAGCCGTGGGCCCGAAGAGAACGACGGCCTTATTCCTGATTATTGTCCTTCTCTCCGCCTTTATAGGCAATCTCGTCGTTGAGAGCGCGCTCGAGGACAACGGAGACGACCTTGTCGCCGTTCTTCTCGATTTCCTTTCTCATGTCGGTTGCAGCGTAAATATTGGCTTCCTTGATGGCAACACATGTCATCTCATATACGTTGGTTTCTTTGTCAATCAGTTTGTTAAGTGGAATACTCAAAGCCATATCTCCTTAAAAGAATACCTGTCTATAATAGAAAAAACGGCCTTTTACTTCAAGCCTTTACTCTGGCATAGCGGACATATACCCTCGAATACGGTCTGGTGCTGGGTCACGGCATATCCCGTCGATTTCGCCACCTTGTCATTGAGGGATTTTGCATAGTCGATCGGAACATCCTCCACCGCGCCGCATACCGTGCAGTAGATATGGGGATGAGGGTCTGTTCTGAGGTCATAGCGGTCCGCTCCGGGAACGGAAAGATGATTAACCTCCCCTATGCGTGAGAGTTCCTTGAGGTTGCGGTAGACGGTTCCCTTGCTCACCTTCCCGTCCTTCTTCCTCACATCGAGGTAGATGGCGTCTGCTGTGGGATGGTCACAGTGCTGTCTTACAGTCTCCAGTACGAGACTCTTCTGCCTCGTATTACGTCTCAGAATAGTGTCGTCATTTCTTGTCATATCCGAATAATCCTCTTATTGATAACCATTACTATATTTATAAACTCTTTCTGCCTGTTTTTTCAAGAATAATATTCACGATTTCTTCAGGATTTTTATCATCGGTGTCGATGACGATGTCCGCCACATCCTCCGGGTGTGAGTTGTCTATACCGTAGACGATACGGTACCTGTTTGAATCCTTCTCGTCACGCCGCACGGTCTCTCTCATCCTGTCCTCGAGGCTTCCGCCCTCCCTCATCTGGATCCTCTTCGCCCTCGTTTCGGCGCTTGCTGTAAGATAGACCTTGAGGTCGGCGTCCCTGAGCATCCACACGGCGAGGCGGGATGCCAGAATGCAGTTCTTCTCCTTCATTGCCATCTCGACCTGTCTGCGGTCGAGTTCGCGGTCGATCTCGTAGTCGTCCTCGGCCATACGGCAGAAAGTCCAGAAATCGACGCCGCGCTCCTGGGCCATCTGGCGGAAAGTGAAGTTTATAATGGGATAGCCCAGCTTCTTTGCAAGAAGTGTAGAGACGGTGGTGTTGCCGCAGCCTGATTTACTCGATATCGCGATTCTCATTCTATGTTCCTCACCTGTTCCCTGATGTCCTCGAGGGCATCCTTCATCGTGACGACAGAGAGATTGATCTCGACCATCTGACTCTTGGAGGCCGTCGTGTTAATCTCCCTGTTCATCTCCTGGCAGAGGAAGTCCAGTTCCTTGCCCACGCTGCCCTGGGCCGAAAGCAGTTCATAGTATCTTGCGATATGGACCTTGAGACGCGCGCATTCCTCGTTGATGGAATACTTGACAAGAAGAGCCGCAACCTCAGAGAGGAATCTCGGGTCATCCTCACCCTTCTCTCCGAGAAGCTCCTCGTATTTTGTCAGAAGTACTGTCTTGAAATACTCCTCCATCTGGGACTTCTTCGAAAGGATTACATCGAGAGATGCCTCGAACTTCCGTCCTAGCTTCTCGAGGTCCTTCTTCGTTCCTTCCCCCTCCCTCTTCTTGGCCTTTTCAAGCATTTTCAGTGCGTCTTTGAGGGCTGCCTCCACTCCTTCTTTATATATGGAGCTGTCCGATGACGAGAGCGGTGTTATTATTCCCTCGATTGAAGCGTAGTCGAAGAGAGACGGCTCTCTTCCATCCGTGTAGTACGCAATCTGTTCGAACGCCTTCCTGTACTCGAGAAGAAGATTGGTATCTACCGAAAGCTGCTCACGGCTTCTGAGTGTTCTCAGGCGCACCGATACGTCGAGGTGTCCCCTCGCTGCAACTTTCTTAATCTCCTCGTCGATATACTCTTCGAAGGACGAGAGCAGAGGATTTATGTTGTGTGATATGTCGAGATAGCGGTTGTTGTATGATTTGATTTCAACATCGATTATGAAATCGGGAGAACGGTATTCGCCCGTCCCGTAGCCTGTCATTGAGAGCACTCTGATTCTCCTTCCGTACTGTCTATTGTAACGCTTTCACGCCCGGTTGCATCAATTATCGTATTGATCATACTCTCCGCTTCCTCCCGGGTGGAAACGAACGCCACTCCCGTAAGGCTCTTCGGAACAAGGCCGTAGACAATTCTGTCGGCCTCTTTTCTGAGTCTCCGGACATACTCATCGCCCCCTCCGGCACATATTATGAGGTAATATGCACATCCGAGCTCTTTCATCCAGAGTCTCGGGGAGAGCATGAGATTGAGCCCGGGATGGAGTATGACAACTCTTCCCTTTATCTTATCCTCTGCCTTCTTTAGCTCGGAGAGTGTCCAGAGGGAGAGCACCTCTCCCTTTGATAAAGAAAAAGAGGGTGCACGGAAACGCACCCTCATCTCTTCCTTCATTCCGGGATCGACCCGGTTAGAAAAGAACGCCATGATTTACTTTGAGAGCTTAGCGTTGCACTCTTTACAAATCTTGACCTTAGAGCCATCGATTTCCTTCTCATAAAGGCACTTGACAGCAGTTCTCCTGCAGACGGGGCACTCGCCTCTTCCGTTGTTGAACTGATCTCTGATGCCGCTTCCTCTATGTGCTTTGGACATGTCTTTCTCCTTAAATGTTAATTAACTGTGTTAGGATAGACGAAACGTGATTGAGCGTCAAGCATGCCGGGGAAGGTTATAAACGGTGTCATTATCCGGAGCGGAAATCTCTTTCATCTTCTCCGACGCTTTCTGCTGCGTTTGTCTATCTTCATGCAAAATACACCACGCCTGGATGGAACAAGGTTGACCTCACACCTTCTCTCAATTAAATTTAGAAGAAAGTATGAAAAGGAGCATTTCTGAATGCACAACAAAAAGAGTTTTCTTGTATTTTTCGTTTTGATTCTCGCACTTGCACTGCCTCTCACGGCATCGGGCGCCAGAGAAGTCATTCTTAGTGAATATGGACTTGCAGAGACCCCTTCCGTCCCGTCTTATGCCGCAGTCGACAAGACAGACGTCGATGAGTCCTTCAGCTATGCCTACGGCTATATGATAACATCGTCCCTTATGGAACAGGGCGTCTCTTTCAACGGCGGCTACTGGCTGAGAGGTATCCAGGACGGCCTCGATTACTTCACGGCCACCCCTCTCATCTCCACTGATGACATGAACACCATAGTATCGGACTACATCACGAACTACGTGAACGCAGGACTTACAGGAGAAGTGGGAGCAATGCTGAGTGCAGAAGAAATCGATGCTCTCGAAGCACCCTCTGAGGACGACATCCTCTCCCGCTTCTCGTACTCTTACGGCTTCATGTATTCCGTCCAGCTCTACTGGATGAACGGCTATGACATCGCAAAGGGTACATTCCAGCAGGGAGCTGCAGAGGCTCTCTACCTCGATGAACCTGTTACTATGACCGAAGATGAAATGACAGCTGCTGTCAATGCATACGCGGAGAAGCTCAATGCCGAGTATGAGGCATATGTCGAGCAGGTCACTACTGACAACCTCGCCGCTGCAGAGGAGTTCCTCGAGCAGAACAAGGACAATGAAGGTGTCACAGTTCTTCCTTCCGGCAACCTCATCGAGATCGTCAGCGAAGACGAAGAGCTCGGAGCTGTGCCGTCCGAGACAGACACAGTGCTTGTCGACTACAACCTCTATCTCCTCGACGGAACGGAGATCGACAGCGGAAACGACGTCTACTTCTCTCTGGAATCCCTCATCCCGGGCTTCGTAGAAGCATGCACGAACATGAAGGTCGGTCAGGAATGCTACGTATATATCCACCCCGACTACGGCTACGGAGAGAGCGGCTCAGGCAATATCGAGCCCAACTCGCTTCTGGTCTTCCGCATCTACCTCAAGGGAATCGGAGAAGCTGAAACAACAGCAGAGTAAGCTTCAATAGAAGAAAAGGAGGTACGGCCCGGCGGCCTGCCTCTTTTTTTTTATGCGGACAATTAACAAACATGGAGGAATCAACTAGAATGCTGAATACGGAGAAAATTATGGCAAAAGCTAAAAAATCAACTTTCTTATCTGAATTCAAGACATTCGTCATGCGCGGCAACGTACTCGACATGGCTGTCGGTATCGTAATCGGCGGAGCGTTCACATCAATAGTCACATCCGTCGTCCAGGATATAATCAACCCGGTAATCGGCCTCATCATAGGCAGAATCGACTTTGCAGAGCTCAAGGTCGTCCTCGTTCCCGCAACGGAAACGGCAGGCGAAGTCGCAATCCGCTACGGCGTGCTCATCCAGACGATTATACAGTTCCTGCTTACAGCCCTCGTTCTATTCCTTATCATCAGAGCTGCCAACAGGATGAAGGAAGCAAGAAACGCAGAGGAGAAAGCTGCACAGGCCAAAGCGGAAGCCGAGGCGAAGGCTGCTGAAGAGAAGAAGAAGGCCGAAGAAGCCGCAGCAGCTGCAGCAGCTGAAGTCAAGGTTTCGGAAGAGGTTCTCCTCCTCAGGGACATCAAGGCACTTCTTGAAAAGAAAAACTGAGGTCATCTATTCTACTCAAGGGCGGGCGCATAACCCGCCCTCTTCTTTCAAACTACATTTGTTCTCCCCCCTCTCTGTGCTACAATCTGAAGAGGAGGCGCCATGAAGAAGCTTATAATCCTTATCCTTTCAGTATTACTCCTCTTCTCCTGCACGACAACGGCGGAGAAGAAAACTGTCGTAACAGAAACGGCAGCAGTAGCAATAACAAAGACAGAAACGGCTGCAGAAGAAAAAACTGCAGAACCTGTTACAGATCCGGTTGAAGAAGAGAAGACGGAACCGGTCCGGGTACCGGAAAAAGAGGCGGAGAAGAAAGAAGAGGAGCCTCTTGATAAAAAGGAAGAGAAGACAGAGCCGGAAAAGAAAGAAGAGGAGCCTCTTGATAAAAAGGAAGAGAAGACGGAGAGGGAGGAGGAAAAGCCTCAGGAGACGGCAGCTTCTGAAGAAGAGACTGTTCTCCCGGGAGAGGCAGAGAGAGTGCCGGAATTAAAAGTTGAAGAAGCTTCCCCCTCCTTCACATCCATAGTCTACACAGAGAGAACAGATGTCATCAGTGCATTCAACTATGCCTTCGGAGTCAAGAACATGAACGACCTGATCTCATCCGGGATCCCGTTCGTGACAGAGTACTTCATGCGCGGAATGTATGATGCCTCGATAGACGCGAACACTCCCGTCTTCACGACACTCGGAAATCTCCAGAATGTTATAAATGAATTCTATACTGAATACACGGCAGGAAACATCTCCCGGGATACAGGTTCAAGACCGGAGACAATCGAAAACCTCCTCTCACTCAAGGAGCCGGAGAGCCTCGTTGAACTCTTCTCCTACGTCTACGGCTTTTCTGTCATACGGGACCTTCTCGCAAGCGGAGTCGATATCGAGATAGTGCCGTTCATGGCCGGAATGCTCGATGCACTCTATCTCCCCTCATCCCCCCTCTCCGACGGCGACATACAGACGGCGTACAACGCCTACATAGTATATCTCAACGATGAGTATTACAAAGAAGAAGCCGAAAAGGCTGAAGCAAATAAGAAAAAGGCAGAAGCCTTCCTCGAGAAGAACAGAAAGGAGAACGACGTCACCGTTCTCGAAAACGGTGTCCAGATTCTCATTCTTGCACAGGACGAAGAACTCGGCTCACGCCCCACGCAGTACGACACAGTCATCCTCGACTACAACGAATACATACTGGACTACGAGACGGGAGAGCTTGAATTCACAGATGCCGACTGGCGAGCCGAGATAAGCGTCATAAACCTCCCTACCGGGTTCCAGAGCGCAGTGACGAACATGCATGTGGGAGAGGCTGTCAGAGCCTTCATTCCCCCCGAGCTAAGCGGCATGGCGGAGGGAGACGGAGACGGAATCGAACCCAATTCAATCTTCGTCTACGATATAGCACTCCAGCAGATTCTATGAAGTAAGACAGAGTACCACTTCCATAGGATAGCTTGCTCCCGCATGGTG
>CAVFZO010000009.1:0-38836 GCA_963626925.1 Clostridium sp. AM49-4BH | reverse complement strand
TATGAACATACTTTGTCTTGTCTACGTAGATATAGTCGCCTTTCGTTCGCATGTCGTCAAATGAACGTACATTTACGGTTATTCTCTTCATGCATTCATTTTACTATAAATGTTATATTTTCTCCACAGCTTTGTGTGGAGAAGTTTAGCTGCAATATCGCCTTTATTGCCACCTCTGTGGAAGCTTCTTTCTCCCGGTTCCCTGAATGTCCTTACGACTAGGAACACAGTAATAAGAAAAGTAAGAATGCCGGCGAAGGGGAATGACCACAACAGTCCGTCAAATCCTGTGAAACCGGGAAGGATTACACCGAAGACTATCTCTTCCTTTTGCCAGCCTGCTTTTCTCTGGAAGCGATGTTCATACTGACGAGATGGATTGTCTCCCGTATCTGTCGCAGCCGTCTTCTTTCTGCCTCTCGATGGTATTTTGACGCTGTTGCTTTCCCCGTTTTCCTTCCAGTGGGCTACATTATATTTGGAAGGATTACATGTAATTTTCTCCCGGCTTTCGAGAGAAGGTTTGACTATGTTTCTTATGTTTGTCGTTCCTGCCCTTCCGGCTATTCGGTCGGTGACTTGATGACAGACGAAGAGTGCAGCTTTTTTACTCCGGAGGCCGGATGAGGATCAGTGCATTCAGCGTTTCCGCAGTTTTCTACTGAAGAACATGAGGGCACGGACAGATTAATCTCATCTTCGGCAGGAACAGGAGGAGAAATATATGAACAAGAGAATATCAGAAGTCCTGATCAACCGGCTTCTTTATTACATTTTTAGAATCCAGCGCTTCGATTCAGACATCGTGGACGTCAACATAGTTTCAAAGGGTGAGGTGATGTATGCCGATATCTACGAAGAATACAGGCATGACATGGAGTTCAACTACCTCTCTGAAGCGAATTTTCTCGAAGGCGCCGCAATTGCATATGCTGTGTCTTTCACGGAGTTCGTCCGGGCGGTCCTGGAGAGAGAAAAGTGGCGTTATCTGACAGGGAATGACTCGATGAAGGTTATTGCATACAACGGAGACGGGCGGGATGAAATCGTACTCTTTGACTACAGCAGTGCTGAAGACAGGGCTCTTCTTGATGAGGATACGATCTACGAAATAGAGAAGGTTCTTGCCGGTCCTGATTTCGATAGAGGAGAAGAGGCAGAAGAGCAATGCTGATCTGCCTTTGCGCCATGATGAGCCGGCGTGTACTTTCCGCCTCTTCAGTGCCGCTACGCCGTCTTGAGGGAGGGTTTCTTCTCTCCCAGCTCTCTGAATGTCCTTACGGTGAAGAAGACAGTCACAACAGCCGTCAGAATGTCGGCGAGGGGGAATGACCACAAGAGACCGTCGAGTCCCATGAAGACGGGGAGGATGACGGGGAGGAAAACGCCGAAGACTATCTCCCTCATGAGGCTGATTATTGTCGACGCTGCTCCCTTTCCCATTGCCTGCAGGAATATGAAGGTTCCCTTGTTGACTGTTGCAAGAGCCATCATCGAGAGATAGATTCTGAAGCATCTGACGGTGAACTCGGTGTAGTAGGCGCTCTCTCCCGCTGCTCCGAAGAGGGCTGCTATCCGGAGGGGGAAGACTTCGACGATGAGGAGGGAGACAAGTCCTACTGCCGCTTCTGAGAGCAGGACGTATGTGAAGAGTTCCTTCACTCTGTCGTTCCTTCCCGCTCCCCGGTTATAGCCGACGGGGGGAATCGAGCCTGCCGCGATTCCTATCGATATCGAAATCGCAATCTGGAAGAATTTCATTACGATTCCGAGGACGGCGAGGGGTATCTGGGCATATTCGGGTCTTCCGAATACGCTGTCGAGGGCGCCGTACTTCGTGCAGCTCTTCTGGACGGCCGCCATGCTTATTACAAGCGATACCTGGCTGAGGAGACTCGTCAGACCGAGAGATAAAAATCTCTTCATGACCGTCTTATCGGGTTTGAGGTCTTTTCCGCTGAGCTTGAGAGCCTTCATGTGGAAAAGATACCAGAGTGCCATTACGGCCGTGATTATCTGGCCGATGACTGTTGCAACTGCAGCTCCCGTCATTCCCCAGTTGAAGAGGTAGATGAAAACGGGGTCGAGAATGAGGTTGGCAGCCGCACCCGCCAGTGTCGATATCATGGCAAAGCGTGGAGACGAATCGCTTCTTATAATCGGATTGAGGGCCTGGCCGAACATATAGAAGGGAATGCCGAGGGTGATCCAGAAGAAGTATTCTCTGCTGAAGGCGAATGTCTCTTCATTCACACCTGCTCCGAAGAAGGTCAGGACGGGTGAAGCGAAAACGAGATAGAGAAGTGTCAGTACAACGCTTGAAGAAACTATCAGCGTGACGGCATTTCCGACTGCTTCTGATGCATTTTTGTTCTCTCCGTTTCCGAGAGAGAGGGAGACGAAGGCGCATGCACCGTCTCCGATGAGGACCGCGAGGGCAAGCGCGAGTACCGTCAGCGGGAAGACGACGGTGTTTGCGGCGTTTCCGTATGAGCCGAGACAGGGTGCGTTTGCAATGAATATCTGGTCGACTATGTTGTAGAGTGCCCCGACAAGAAGCGACACGACGCATGGCAGAGAGAACTTCCTGACAAGTTTTCCGACCTTTTCCGTTTCCATGAATGAGTTGAGCTTTTCCATTATCTTTTCCTTCCTTTTCCGTGCTGAGAGCTCTTGTGTCGTATCGGAAGGAAAATCTTCTTGTATCGTATCGTGTTTGCCTTGGTTCTTTTACCAGAAAGGGGCGGAAAAATCAAGAAACGGTTTTCTCCGTCTGCCTCTGCCGATTATACTTGTGGCATGGACATTGAGCTCAACTACATAGAAAAGGGTGAGGGGGATGTGCTTTTCCTTCTCCACGGTAACGGAGAGGACCACAGCGCGTTCTCGTCCCAGATCGAACATTTCAGCCGGCGCTTTCGTGTAATTGCACTCGACACGAGAGGACACGGCCTATCTCCCCGCGGAGAGAAGCCCTTCACGATTAGTCAGTTCGCCGACGACCTCTGTGACTTTATGAGAGAGAAGGGGATAGAGAAGGCCTCCATACTCGGCTTCTCCGACGGCGGCAACATCGCACTCATATTCGCCCTGAGGCACCCGGAAATGGTGGATAAGCTTATCCTCAACGGCGCAAATCTCTTTCCCGGAGGGTGCAGGAAAAGCGTCAACAGGTGGATTGAGAAGGAGTATAAGGAAGCTTTGAGAACGGGGGACGGGAGGACGGCATCCCTTATGAAGCTCATGATCGACGAGCCCGATATCGCGCCCTCCGCTCTCTCCTCTCTCGATATGCCGGCGCTCGTCATTGCCGGAACGCACGATATGATCCTGAGGTCCCACACCCGGCTCATGGCACGCTCCATCAGAAATGGCAGACTTGTCTTTGTAGAAGGGGACCATTTCATCGCATACAGGAATCCGGAAGCCTTCAACGAAGAAGTAGATAAGTTTTTCGATAACAATTAAGATTTCTGCTATGTATTCCAGCTGGAACAACTACAGGGATTATCTTGAAAAGAAGTACGGCGGCCCGTTCTACCGTGTGGGGGTAGACGGTGGCTTCAACTGCCCCAACAGACACTCTGATCACTCCGGAGGCTGTGCATTCTGCGACGGCACCGGGAGCGTCGCCGTCTATCAGAGACGGAGCGAGAGCTCGTTCACGCGCTCCTCCTCTTTTGATGCTGATGTTGCGGAGAGAATCAATGTGCGCTACGCCTCGATCGAGGCCCAGATACTCAAGGGCCTTGAGTTCATAAAGAGGCGCTACAAGGCAGAGAAGGCCGCGCTCTACTTTCAGAGCTGGACGAACACCTACGATACAGTCGAAAACCTCAGGAAAGTCTACGACAAGGGACTTTCATACTACCCGTTCAGCGAGCTCATCGTCTCTACGAGGCCCGACTGCATGGGAGATGATGTGTGCAGACTCCTTTCTTCATACATCACTCCGGAGAGGGAGGTCTGGGTCGAACTCGGACTCCAGAGTGCGAACGACGAGACCCTGAGAAGAATAAACAGGGGACACACAGCATTATGCTATCTGGAAGCAGCAGAGAGGGCGCATTCGTACGGCCTCAAGGTTTCGACGCACATAATTCTGGGGCTTCCGGGGGAAGGAAGGGGGGATTACCTCAATACTCTCAAGTGCGTCAATGAGAGCGGAGCGGAAGCGGTGAAGATACACAACCTCCATATCGCCGGTGGAACGAAGATTGCCGACGGCTTCTACGACGGGGAGATAGTATCGTCATCGACTATGAGACACCTCGAGAACTGCACTTTTGCCCTGCGACACCTCAGAAGTGACATCATTATTGAGCGCCTTGTATGCGACACACCGATGCACCGGCTTCTCGAACCGAGACACTTCATGGATAAATCGCTATTTCTGAGGACACTGGATGATTATATGAAGGAGAGGGGGATGAAGCAGGGGGATTTATATAGTCCCGATCAGAACCCTGAGCTCATCATATGAAGAAACAGACCATGTAGCCAGCGGACATTCCTTTCCTTCGAAATTGAGGTAGATGCTCTCGATTCCGGCATTCGCCGCACCCTCTATGTCGCTGTGGATGCTGTCTCCTATCATGACGCATTCGTCCCTCGTTTTCCCGAGTGCCGAAAGGACAGTGGTGAAGAGTTCCTTCTGCGGCTTGTGCCAGCCGATTTCGCTGCTGATGAAGATCTTTTCGAAGTGCCTGTCGCAGCCTGTGTCTTTCAGCCTTTGGCGCTGTATGGAGGCTATGCCGTTCGTGACAAGCGATTTCGGACGGCCGGCTATTGACTCGAGGAAATCCTCTGCCCCCGGAAGCAGGAGGCCGTTGTGAGCGAGAGCCTCCTTGAAGAGAGAAGCCGCTTCTTCGGCGTTTCCGTCGCCTTTTCCTATGTGCTCGAAGAAGAGCCTCCAGCGCTTCACCTCGAGTTCGTCAAGCGTCAGTTTTCCGTCCTCGTAGTCCCTCCAGCATAGAAGATTGCCGGCCATGTATGCGTCGATCATCTCCTGTGTCATGGGAAGAGAAGAGCTTTCGAATACTATTTTCAACCCGATTTTCTCAGTAGCATTGAAGTCCCAGATCGTCTGATCTGCATCAAAAAGCAAGTAGCGCATGTGGAAAGTTTATCATAATGGAAAGTTTTTTCTACACGATTTCCCTTTTTGATGTCATATTTTGTGTAGTAAGGATTTTAAGAAATGAAAAGTGCGATTCTTTTTTGGCTTTCCGGTATCATAGCACTGCTCTTCGGTGTCTTCGTCATCGTCGAGCCGGCGACCGTCCTCAATATAGCGGCCGTCGCTTTCTCCCTCATTCTTGCCTTCCGCGGCCTGAGGAAACTCATCGACGCCCTCCGTTTCAGCAGAAAGGCCGTGAAGGTCGTCGTCAACGGCTCCCCCATAGATACGGAAGAGCAGAAGAAAATCAAGTTCACGATGCTTCTCGACGGCATCATCTCCGCTTTCCTGGGAGTTCTGGCACTCATCTTTGCACTTGCCTTCCTCAAGAACAAGAGTGACGGAATAATGAAGGGTGTCATCTATGTTATAGCAGCAGGCTTCTTATATACGGGTATCGTGAACCTTATCGAGAACCACCGTCTCAAGCCTTATGCTGCTCTCAGCACGGTTTTCAACGGTAACGGCATCGTCTACATCGTGGCGGCCGTCCTGCTCTTCATCTTCCCGGCATTCGTGGGGCAGACGCTGATGAACGTCTTCGGAATCATCCTCATCATCGCAGGTGTATGTGTATTCATCTGGGGTGTCAGGGTATTCATCCTCGTAAGAGAGACGAAGAAGATGGAGAAGAGTCACACCGTTGATTACGAAGAGGTGAAATAACTCTTTCACAACTATAGAATTCATGCCATCTTTCCTTCTTTGTTGTTGACAACAGGATTATAAAAATCCGATACTGAACAAATATAACAAGGAAGACGAGGGTAAAATGACGATAGACTTTTCAAAATATAAGGACGGTCTGGTTCCTGCAGTCATACAGGATGCCGTCACACGCAATGTCCTTACAGTAGGCTTCATGAACGAGGAGGCCTATAAACTTACCGTCGAGAGAGGTCTTGTCACATTCTATTCACGCTCGAAGGGCCGCATAAGGGTGATGGGCGAAAACAGCGGCAACTACATCAAGGTGAGGGAGATTCTCGTCGACTGCGACGGCGACACCCTCCTTATCAAGGCAATGCCGTCGGGGCCTGTATGCCATACAGGGAGCGACACATGCTTCGGCGAAGACAACCAGCCTGGCGATTTCTCCTCCCCGGAATTCCTTTTCTATCTTGAATCGGTCATCAGGGACAGAAGACTCAATCCCAGCGAAGGAAGCTATACCAATCACCTCTTCTCGCGCGGTCTCAACCGCATTGCACAGAAGACGGGGGAGGAGGCTGTCGAGCTCATCATCGCCAGCAAGGACGACAACAAGGATCTCTTCCTGGGAGAGGCTGCAGATCTCATGTATCATTTCCTGGTGCTCCTTGCACAGAAGGACTCGACATTGGGCGAGGTCGTCGATGTCCTGAAGGACAGGCACTCGAGATAAATTTGATTTTTGTAACTAATAACTGCCGTATTGGTTTATAATGTGTTTCGGAAGGCACTGATGTGTCTTTCTTTAAGATAAGGAGATTCATAATGAAAAAGTTAACCATTTTCGTTCTTGTTCTTGCGATTGTCTGCACAGGTGCTTTCGCTTCCACTTTCCAGATCGGTGCTACTGCCAGATACGGCGGCAACATTGCCGAGATTGAAGACTATAAGGATATAAAGAACTACGACTACGGTCTCGATACAAGGCTCAATCTCAACCTCTTCGGTCTTGCTGCGAACATCCTTTTCGGCAAGAACAACGGCAACACCGTCCTCAATACAATCATCACAGCCAACATCCGCGCCGACTTCACGGTCGTTGACCTCGCTTTCGGTGTCGGTTATGCTCTTCCGATCGAGTTCGGCAGTGACGGCGTCATTGTTGATGGCGCACCTGTCAGCCAGGCATTCGATGTTCTCAAGAACTCCCAGCTTCTTGCCCGCGCAGCCGTCGGTGTCAACATCGGTCCTGTCGGACTCAGCGTAGACTACAAGATTCCGTTTGGAACCATCGTCGATTATTTCAAAGGTGAGGACTTCAAGAACCTTGAGTCATTCAAGCAGGGAAAACTCGCATTCTCCGTACTTGTCAATCTCTTCTGATTGCACCTTGGTGTCGGATCCAGCCTCCACTTTCAACGGTGGAGGTTTCGTTTTATAATGGCCCTGTTATGGATAAGAAGTATGTTGATTATGCAGTAGAGAAGGCGTTTGAGCTTCTTTCGGTTGACAGCCCAACAGGCTACACCGATGAAGTTGCGTCTCTCATCGTTTCTCTTTCAGAGTCTGTCGGATTCCCCGCACGCCTGACGAACAAGGGCGGTGTCATCATCGACCTCGGCGGAAAGGATGACAAAAACGGCCTTGCCATCATGGCCCACATGGACACCATCGGCGCGATAGTGAGCGAAATAAAGCCTTCCGGACGCCTCAGAATGGATATGCTCGGAGGTCTCCATCCCGTCGGAATCGAGGGTGAGAACGTGAGAATACATACACGCGACGGCAAAGTTTATGAAGGTACCATCCAGATACCCAATCCCTCGGTCCATGTGAATGATGATTTCAACAATTCGCCCCGTACCTGGCGCGTTCTCGAATGCGTCATCGACGAGGATGTGAAGACAAAGGAGGATGTGAAGGCCCTCGGAATCGAAGTGGGGGATCCTGTATGTCTCTTCACAGGCGCTCATGTTACGGAGAGCGGATACATAAAATCACGCTTCCTCGACGACAAGCTCTCCCTCGGTATCATATTCGCACTCATGAAATACATTGCCGACAACGGTATTACGCTCTCCCGTCACACCTATGTGCATATAACGGCCTATGAGGAGGTCGGACACGGCGCATCGTCCTCGGTTCCGGAGGGTGTGACCGAGGGCCTTGCCATCGACATGGGATGTGTGGGGGAGGGCTGCTCGTGCACCGAGAGGGAGGTCTCGATCTGCGCAAAGGATGCAAAGGGGCCCTATAACTACAAGATGGTAGGAGAACTTATCGTCGCCGCGAAGAGGGAAGGTGCGTCCTATGCAGTCGACACCTATCCCCATTACTCATCGGACGTCGAAGCCGCACTCTCCGGCGGTGCCGATATAAGGCACGCGCTCATCGGCCCGGGTGTTTTTGCCTCCCACTGCAACGAGCGCAGCCACGTAGACGGCGTTCGAAATACCCTTCTTGTTCTCAAGGGTTTCCTGAAGATCTGATTTTCTCGAGTGCGAGGAAAGCCTCTTCTCTTTTCCCTGCACTTCTGACCTCTCCTTCGACATAACGGTCCACCCCGTCCATCTCCCCGTGTTCGAGGAAGGAGTAGTAGGCCGTATCTGTAAAGATGATGTGATCTACCAGGTTGATACCCAGGATTTCGCCCGCGAGGGCGATTTTCCTTGTCACCTGCCTGTCCTCCGCGCTCGGTCTCAGCTGCCCCGATGGATGGTTGTGGGCTATTGCAATCGACGTCGCCCGCTTCTTCAACGGCTCCGAGAAGACTTCCCTGGGGTGGAAGAAGGCCCTGTTGACGAAGCCTATCGTCGCAACTGTGATGTCGAGAACCTCCTTTGCTCCGTTGAGGGAGAGCACTATGAGGTACTCCTGACTGTTGCGGTTGGCGTAGTGCCTCACCTCCTGGAAGATATCGAGGGGGTGAAGAATCTGCTTCGGCTTCCTTGTGTTCTTCCTCCTTCCGAGTTCGAGGGCCGCTAGAATCGTCGCCCCCTTGGCCCTCCCGACTCCCGGGATGTTCATCAGCGTCATGAGAGGGAAACTCGTCCCTCTGTCGAGGAGAGACAGCACATCGTCGCTGATTTCATCGACGCCGCGTGCCCCGTTGCCCTGCCCGATGAGGATCATCAGGAGCTCCCTGTCGGAGAGCGACCTCACTCCGAGACGCTCCAGTCTTTCTCTCGGCTCTTCGCCGTCATTGAATCTTGTTTTTTCTGTACTCATACTTATAAAGCAGATTTTTTCGCCTTTTTGTCAAAAAAATCGTCTTTTTGCGGCTGCAATATGTTCATCGGGTGTGTGAAGCACTCGATCATTCGTTCATATTGTTTTCAGGAACTACTGTGTTGATTTTTCAAATGTAATACCGCTATACTATATTTACTAAGTATGGTTACTAAGTAATTATTGGAGGCAAATATGGCTGCAGCGAATCAGAACACAGTCACATGTTCGTTTACAATGGATAGAGATCTCTATAATGCATACAAGAGTATTGTTGTCAGAAACGGCGATAATGTGAAAGGCAATATAATCAGGTATATGAAGGATGTCATCCAGTACGAGATTCCAAATGCTGAAACCATTGCCGCCATGGAGGAAGTACAACGCCTCAAGCAGAATCCTGATAAAAAGACTTACGGAAGTTTTTCGGAGCTTTTAGAGGATTTGGATGCATGAGTAAGTACAGAATTGTTCCGACCGGACGCTTCAAACAGGATTTGAAAACTGCCAGAATGCGTGGGTACAATCTCTCCCTATTAGGAGAGGTTGTGGATGTTCTCGCAGATGGAAGTAAGCTTCCTCAAAAATATAAAGACCACAGCCTTGTCGGCAATTACAGCGGATGCAGGGAATGTCATATTACTCCCGACTGGCTTTTAATCTATGAAATCTCTGACGGCGACTTGATTCTCTATCTGACCAGGACCGGCACACACAGCGATCTTTTTTGATGGCGTGAGGGATGGTTTAACTTTCTTATGTCCTGCTGAAGAAGTTATTCTGCCGGCGGGATGACCATATATTCCCTGAGATACTGCATATATCTTTCGTTGATTCTGCCTTTTCCGTTGGAATATGGAAACATGCCACGAATTTGACGATTGGAGCATGAAAAAATGCCACGAATTTGACGACATGAGCAATTTACTACTTTTTTAGTTTTTTGATTTTCTCTTTGCATTTGTTGATGTAGAATATCTTCATCAAAGGAGAAAACATGAAGAAACTACTGACATTATTCCTGATTGTGCTGCTTTCATTCGCTGCTGTTACGGCTCATCCCGTAAAGGAGATGCCCGTTTACACAGAGGTGACACTTCCTGTGGAGGAAGCGACGATTACAGCATTCGAGAAATACGGACATGCGACGCTTGACCTCACAATCGAGAAGATACTCGCCGACGGCTATGAACTGGGTGACACAGTCGACCTTGTTTTCAGCAACGGATACAAGTTCGAGAACATCCCGTTCTACAACGGCTATTATGTAGCAAAGGGTGAGCCTCTTCTGAGAGCTTATCCCGGACACGAGACCGTTGCCGCATGCATCAACTACGGAAAGATATATGAAGTAGCCGGACTTAATATCGGGGACACGGTGAGAATCAGCCTCAACACGAAGGGCGGGGCTCTCGAGACACAGGTCATCAACTCCCTCAGCTACACCGACAGCCGTGATGACTATTCATCTGACGAAGTATATGCGAACTTCAGAGAGATCACCGCCGGTGATATCGCACCGGGGAAGCTCTACCGTTCATGTTCGCCCGTCAACAACGAGCACAACAGGGCGGCATGGTGTGACAGACTCATTGCATCTGCCGGCATCAAGTCCGTTCTCAATCTTGCGGACTCTGGTGAGGAGATCCAGTCTTACATCAGCGCAGACGGCTTCGACAGCCCGTACTACAAGTCTCTCTGGGAGAACGGTAAGGTTATCGCCCTCAATATGCCTGTCGACTTCTCGTCTTCGTCGTTCAGAAACGACCTTACAGCCGGAATTGCAGAGCTCGTGAGAGGAGGATTCGAAACTCCTGTTCTCGTGCACTGCACTGAAGGAAAGGACAGGGCGGGATTCACATCCGCACTCATCGAGGCTCTGATGGGCGCCGACTACAGCGAGATAGTCGCCGACTACATGAAGAGCTATGAGAACTACTACGGAGTTACAGCCTCTGACGCAACGCGCTACAACGTAATTGTTAACACGAACATCAACGAGATGGTCAAGACGATTGCAGGCGTCAGCACACTCGACGGTCTTACATCCGACACACTCTCAAGAGGCGCAAGACTCTATCTCGAGAACGGCGGCATGACGGCGGCCGAAATCGACGCACTTATTTCAGCTCTGAAATAAAAGCTCTGAGTTATGACTATGGGAGGCACCGCAGGGTGCCTCTCTTAAGTAATGTGCAATACACTCTTTCTGAAAGCCCTGATGTATCTTATAATCGCTTTCATGAAGAAGTTGTTCCGTATAGGGGAGATTGCCTCTCTCAGCGGTCTTACGCCGAGAACCATACGCTATTACATGGAACTGGGTCTCCTTCCCGAGGAGAGGAGTAAGGGGGGACAGCGCAGCTTCTCGTCATCTGACCTTGTCTATCTGAAGAGAATCAAGGAGCTCAAGGCACTCGGTTTCTCCCTAGAGGAAATCAAGAAGATAATCAGCCTCAGGAAAGAGGACGAGAGCGGCAATATAAGACGAGGCGAACTTCTAAGGCAGTACCGCAGGAAGCTCAGTGACGATGTCGAGAAGGTCAATGAGCTCAAGAAGCACATCGGGGAACTCGAGTGGCATATAAAACAGCTGGAAGAGGCAGATGACGGAGCATTCCGCGAGTGCCCGGGTTCCAGCTGCATAAGCTGTCAGTACAGGACCAAGTGCATCTTCTTCAGAAGCGGGGATTAGTTCTGCCTGTTGTATGTGTCGAGTGCATCCTGCACCGTCTTCACCATCTCTTCGACTGCATTGTCTATACTGAGAGTGCCGTTCACAACATCGGCAACATTCTTCTGGAACGAATAGTAGATGGTATATGCCGATGGAAGCCAGACGTTGACCATGCTTTCGTCTGACGAGAGAAGGTATTCGAGCGCCGTCCTGTAGAGTGGATTCTTCTCGAGGAATGCCGAATATGCTTCGGATGTGTAGGTCTCCGTATTTACAGGAACGTACCCCGTCTCCTCGCTCCACTTTGCCTGAACATCCGCGCTTATGAGATATTCGAGAACTGTCTTCACAGCTTCCGACTCTGTGAATGAGAAGAGCGCCCCTCCCGACACCACCGCCTTTCCGTTGGATGTTTCGTTTACAAGGGGAACGCGGCTTACTCCGACTTCGAATGAGTCACCGACGGAAGAGATGATGCGCGTGAGGTTTGACGATGATGCGAGCATCGCTGCCGTGCGCCCTGCTATGAAGTCATCGCTTACACCGCTTGAGATGGCGTCGCAGTAACCTGTCTCGAAGAGTTTCTGCCACTTCTCGAGAAATGCCCTGTATGTTCCCTCCTTTCCGAAGAGGACCTCTGTCGCAGTGCCTTCATGACCGTTTTTGTTGTTCACAAGGTATGTCCCGCCCCTCTGCTGTGATATGAAATAGGTCAGTTCATATGTCGTCGGGATTCCGGAGAATGCCGAAACGGTGAGACTGCCGTTTCTGTCCTTCTCTCCGAGGAGGGATGCCGACAGAGTCATGTCGTCGATTGTCAGAGGAACAGACAGACCCTTTTCGTCATAGAGAGTCTTGTTGTAGTAGTAGAGAAGGGCCGATGCATTGAAGGGAAGGGCTATCGTCCCCTTTTCAGAGGTGTAGGATGCAAGTGCCACCGGGAGGATGGAGGATGTGTCGACCCCCAGTTCCTCGAGTGTCACTAATGCTCCGGTGTTGTTCATGTCGAGTGCGGCAGTTGCGTCCATCATTGCGATATCGGGCAGTGTGGATGTTCCGAGAGCCGCATTGACCTTCGTAAGGACATCGTTGGCCTTCCCCTGGTAGACTGCTTCGATTTCAATCCCCTTCTCCTCTCCTATGGTTTCGTTGAATGTGTCGACGATTTCCTCGAAGGAAGTGAGTGCACTGCCCTGGCTCGAGTGCCAGACGGTCACTCTTTGCTTATCTTCCTTCGTTCCTTCTGCCGTGAGTACCGTGCAGGATACGAGAACGATGAATAAGAGAGACATGAGTTTTTTCATAGCTTGAAGCTCCTTATTTTCTTATAAGTGTTTCCTCGATCCTGTCCTTTGTCAGAGCAAGGACGATGAGGAAGGGAAGTGTGATTACCGCTATTGTTGCGCTGAGCGCACCGCGCTCTCCGCTCTCGGCATAGCCGAGCATATTCAGCGCCACCTGGATAGTTCTCGAGGAAGACCTGTTCGTCACGAGAAGAGGCCAGAGATAGCTGTTGAATGATGTGATGAGTGTCTGTATGAAGACAGTCAGTATCACGGATTCGGAAAGGGGGACGAGAATCGAGAAGATGTATCTGAGGTCTCCCGCTCCGTCGATTGTCGCCGCTTCATAGTATTCCTTCCCCTGGGCTGTGAAATAGCCCATGAGAAGGAGCATCTGCGATGCACTGAAGAGGGAGGGGATGATTATTCCCAGCCAGGTGTCGGTAAGCCCGAGCGCGGCGGTCGTCCGGTAGTTCTGATAGAGGACGGCATCGGAGGGAATGAAGAGCGTGATTACGAGAATGGCCGTAACGAATGTCTTTCCCCTGAACTTCAGATGAGTGATTGCGAATGATGCAAAGAGAACGACTATAATGCGGATGAAGGCATTGAGGAGACTTGTCATTACGGAGTTTACCACGTAGTGGAGGAAGTTTTTACCGAGTATTGCCTTCTTCCAATTAGACCAGACAGGAGATGAAGAAAGGAGCCTCAGTTCATTGAAATCCTTCTGGCTGAAAAGCGACGAGGAGAATATGTAGAAAACCGGGAATAGCACGACAACGGCGAGGAAGGTGAGGAGGGCTGCTCTGACGACCTTTCTTATTCTGTCTTCAGTTCTCATTCTTCCGCCTCCCTGCATAGATGATCATGAATATGACGACGGCATAGAGAATGACTGACGAGAGGGCATTCTGGACGGCCCTGTTGCCGCTCCGGAAGGCTTCTGTATAGTAATAGAACATTATCGTCTCGGTGCTGCGGTACGGCCCGCCCTCTGTCAGTATGATGACGGGAGCAGAAATAAGGAGGGCGTCCTTGACGGCGAGGAAGATGGTGACAAGTACGGTGTGTATGATCTGCGGCAGTTCGATTGCATAGAAGAGCGTGCGTCCTCCGGCGCCGTCCATCCTTGCGGCCTCTATTATGCTTTTGTCTATGCTTCTGAAAGAACAGAGGAGAAGGATGTAATCTAGGCCGAAGTCTAGAAATATGCCGAGTATGACAAGCGTCATCATGGCTCCCCGCGGCGTTGTTATTCCCCCCAGCGACGTGTGGAATATGTTGTTGAGAACACTGTTCTTTCCTCTGAAGAGTTCCTTCATTATAAGGCTGTATGCCGAAAGCGAGACGGCAAGCGGCATGAAGAATATGTATTCGACAGTCCACGAATGCCTGCTCTTCCGTCTTGTGAGGGAAGCTGCGAGAAGCGTGAAGAATGTGTTGAGCGGAACAAAGAGCAGAACAAAGACGGTGGTGTTTTTGAGTGCGTTAAGGAATGCCGGATCCGAAAAGAGTATCCTGTAGTTGTCGAGGAATGCGAAGCCCTGAACTTTCCCGCTGTTGCTGATGGTCAGAAACGATTCCGCCACAGCCGAAAGCGCGGGGTATATCGAGAAAACGAGACTCAGAGCCATGGCCGGCATCAGGAACAGATATGCTTTCTTTGTCTCTTTTCTCATAACGTTAAGAATATAGAGAGAAGGAAAAGTAACGTCAAGTATTATTCTGAAGATAAGTATTTGCTTTGTAATAAAATATTTTACATAATAAAAGTTAACGTTAATTTATAATATGTCAGGAATATTCTTTATTGTTCAAAAAGAATCTACAAGATCTTACGTGAGCCGTTTTAGATCATTTCAAATATGTGATATTCTCATTCGGAAATGAATGCAAAACCTTTCATAAAATGGGTGGGGGGGAAGACACAGCTTCTGCCCGAAATCAGGAAGCGATACCCACAGCGCTTCGAAAAATACTGCGAACCTTTCGTCGGTGGAGGAGCGGTGCTCTTTGATGTGTTGTCGAACTGCTCTCCGTCACAGGTGTTCATAAACGATATCAACCCGGAGCTCATCAATGCCTATAGACAGATAAAAGACAATACGGAAGAGCTTATATCTCTCCTAAAGACAGTTAAATTTGAATATCTGGCATCTACGGACAAGAAGGCTTATTACTATGAAAAACGAATGCGTTTTAATGAATTAATTGCATCCGGTTCCGATACGGTGGAAAAAGCCGCGCTCTTTATCATGCTTAATAAAACCTGCTTCAACGGCCTTTATCGGGTGAATGCAAAAGGACACTTCAATGTTCCCCATAACGGTGCTGAACATCCCGCAATCTGCGACGAGGAGAATATACGTGGCTGTGCGAAGTTGCTTCGAAGTACTACTATCCTTCTCGGCGATTACAGGAAAACTGCTGACTTTATAGACGAAAGGACATTCGTATATATAGACCCTCCGTATAGACCGCTTACCGTGTCATCGAGTTTCACTTCCTACAATGAAAACGGATTTGATGATGAGAATCAGAAGGAACTTGCAGAATTCTTCCGTGACATGTCTAAAAAAGGGGCTTTTGTTCTCTTGAGTAACTCAGACCCGAGGAATTCCGACCCGCACGACAACTTTTTTGATGAATTGTATAAAGATTTTACTATCGAAAGAGTGCATGCAAGCCGTATGATAAATTCAAAGGCTGACGGACGTGGGGAAATCAGCGAGTTGCTGATAAGTAACGGCTACGCCAAAACGGAGGATTAGATGGAGAAGCGGAATTTCGATGAATGGCTGGAGACTTTCTGTGTGAAAATAACTGACTGCAGATATTACACTGATTTCGGGAAGGTCTACAGGAACGTTGAGCATATCAAGGTCGAGTTGAATATTCTGAATTCTCTCATAGGTTCGAAGAATATCGAAGAAGACTTCGAATATATTATCGGAAGGTATCCCGAGACACTGAAATGCATTCCGATTCTGCTGGCCGTGCGTGAAAAAGAAATCGAGGCATGGACTGACGGCAAACTGAAGAAATATCCGTTCAAAAAACAGGCTCTCCCGATTGAAGATTACAAGTTTTTCATGAGGGAGACAGGCCTTTTTGATCTGTTTCAGAATCATATAATCAACAACCTCTACGACTACGTCACGGGAGTTGAAACAGGTCTTGACTCGAATGCACGTAAGAACCGTGTCGGTGATGCGATGGAGGATCTTGTTGAATCCTTCATTAAAAAGGAAGGCTTCATCAAGGGCGTTAATTACTTCAAGGAAAAAGATAACTCCGAGGTTTCAAAGATGTACGGTATCGACCTGTCGAAGCTTACCAACGATGGCAAAGGGGAGAAGCGCTGGGACTATGTCGTCAAAACAGATAGTTGCATCTATCTCATCGAAGTCAACTTCTACTCATCATCAGGCGGTTCGAAACTCAACGAGACGGCAAGGAGCTACAAGACCATCACTTCCGCGATGGCCTCTGTGAATGGAGCCAGATTCGTCTGGATAACAGACGGGCAGGGATGGAAGAGCGCCAAGCATAACCTTGAGGAAACGTTCGACGTTCTGGATGACCTCTATAACATCAACGACCTTCAGAATGGTGTTCTGAAACGGATTTTCAGCTAAAAGTGTCACTTTTCTGGCCACTTTTCGGCTTAATGATTCAGTAAGCTGAGAATAATTAGGAGAAAAACTTATGGCACTTAAAGCATGGTATCGGTCTGAAAACAAGGATTTTACTCTCAGCAAAGGCAACACGCTGGATGTACTCGACAGCTTTGATTTCAAGTTCAATATGATATTCGCCGACCCTCCGTATCTGTTGTCAAACGGAGGAATATCAGTACAGTCGGGGAAGCAGGTCTCAGTAAACAAAGGAAACTGGGATAAGTCACATGGAATCGAGGAGGATCTGAAATTCTACAGGGAATGGATAGGCCGCTGCCGAGATAAGCTCGCCGAGGACGGAACAATCTGGATAAGTGGCACTCATCACAACATTTTTCTTGCCGCACAGGTACTGAACGAACTTGAATTCAAGATCCTTAATGTCGTTACATGGGCGAAGACGAACCCCCCGCCGAATCTCTCATGCAGGTATTTTACATTCTCTACGGAGTTCATTATATGGGCCCGCAAGAATAAGAATAAGGCACATTATTACAATTACGAGCTCATGCGTGAGATAAACGGGGGAACTCAGATGAGAGATGTCTGGTCCCTCCCTGCAATTGCTAAATGGGAGAAATCATGCGGTAAGCATCCTACCCAGAAGCCTCTTCCGCTGCTTGCACGTATCATACTGGCGTCCACTAAACCGAATGACTGGATAATGGATCCGTTCACCGGCTCAAGTACGACAGGAATCGCAGCGTCACTTCTAGGAAGGAGGTTTCTTGGAATCGACATGGAGGACAGCTACCTGGAGATATCTAAAGCGAGAAGGGAAGAGATTGACAATGCACTTACTCGCCTCGATTACGTCGGTCATATCGAGAAGTATAACGACCAGCCACTTCAGCCGATATATGAACTAAGGGAAGAGGATGCGTATTACGGAATCGACCTGCCGTGTGAGGAATAAAGTCCTTTCACACAGAAATTGATGTTGTTCATTGTTGAAGATTGAACATACTCTTACGAAAGGGGAAAATCCGTTGTCCCCATATTCCGGAGTATATGCAGGTAGACCGGAATGCTGCGAAGACGAACAATGTCAACAGTATGAAGCAGTGCCAGAAGTGCGATTATAACTGTGGCGCCGAGATGTGCTGACGACAGGCCATGGGACATCGGTCTTATGGATTTTATGCAGCCCTCATCAGAGGGATTTATGAACACATATTGAAGTCGATCTTTTTTATATTGAACTCGAAAAACGAAGTTGATTGAAGTAAATTGAAGTGCGTTATTGAAGTATATTGAAGTTAGTTGAAGCGTCTTATTGAAGTGATGCGCAGGCAGAGCCAGGAGTGTCGGGGAGATTGCATCATATTTGAAGATGAGCAATTCCTCCTACCTGAGGAATGTCCTGAAGGTGATGGAAGAGAAGAAATATCTTTCGTCGGTAAAGAAGGGCAGAGCGAAGTATTATACGACAGATGTCGGGGCACTCGAGTGAGATATCGTCCGCTTTTTATTGTTTCTGTCTTTCTTTTGTTATATCCTTCTGAAAGAAAGTAAAAATCAAAGGGGGCGGTCCATGAAACCTACACTTCTTGTAATGGCAGCGGGAATGGGATCCCGTTACGGCGGGGTGAAGCAGATAGATGCAGTCGGCATGCACGGCGAGTGTCTTCTCGACTACGGCGTCTATGACGCAAAACGTAACGGCTACGGCAGGGTCGTATTCATCATCAGAAAAGATATCGAGAAGGACTTCAGGGAGCGTCTCTTCGACAGGATTGCGAGGAACATGGATGCCGAGTATGTCTTCCAGAGTCTCGACAGCCTCCTCACACCTGAGGAAAGAGCTCTTTCCGCGGGAAGACAGAAGCCCTGGGGAACGATCCACGCTGTGCTCTGTGCAGAGAATGCGGTGAAGACTCCTTTCACAGTCGTCAACGCCGATGACTACTACGGACGTTCGGCCTATGAGAGGCTCGGGAAGTATCTCTCCACGCTCGATAATGATTCCACAGCCCATGCAATGGTCGGCTTCCAGCTCGACAGGACGATGTCGGAAAACGGCAGTGTATCAAGGGGTATCTGCCGCGTCGATGGAGAGGGCATGCTCCTCAATATGGTCGAGAACACGAAGATTGAATATACCGACGGAGGCTCCAGAATTGTCTCCCACCTTGATGACGGCGATGTCTTCCTGACGGGGGAGGAAAGCGTTTCGATGAACTTCTTCGGCTTTACTCCTGCCGCATTCGGATTCTTCAACGAATACTGGGAAGATTTCAAGAAGAAGAATATCACCGAACCTAAGAAGGAGTGCCTCCTTCCCAATGCCGCAGGTGACATGGTCAGGGAGAAGAGAGGCACGATCCGTGTCTTTACAAGTCTGGAGAAGTGGTTCGGAATGACATATCCCGAGGACAAGAAGGCGGTGATGGATGCCCTCAGGGAGAAGATCAGAAGCGGTTATTATCCCGAGAAGCTCTGGGAGAAATAAGAGAAGAGACGTCACTCACTGCTGGGTGATGTCTTTGTTTTCCGCAAGAACATCGATCGGAGAGTAACCCTCTCCGAGAACATGATATGTGTCCTGGACGATGATGAACGCCGTCGGATCGTATGCTTTTACGCAGCGTGTGAGTTTTGCTATGTCCTTCTTGGGAACGACTGTCATGAGCATGTCCTTCTCGTTGCGTGTGAAGAGACCCTTTGCACTGATGATTGTCCCGCTTCTGTTGAGGTCCTTGAGGATGAATGCGCCGATCTCGTTTATCTTCGGTGATATTATGAAGACGCTCTTTGCATAGTTCGTTCCGAGAGGTACGATGACGCGGTCGATGATGAGCGAGATCATGAGGGAGATCACATACGAGTAGAGTGCGTTCTCGATACCGAATATGAATGCCGATACGAATATTATGATACCGTCCACGATGAAGAGGGCACTGCCGAGTGCGATATGTGTGTAACGTGCGATGATCTGTGCGATGATGTCGGTTCCTCCCGTATTGGAGCCGGCCCTCATGACAAGGCCCATCCCGACGCCGTTCGTGATTCCCGTAAAGAGGGTGCAGAGCCAGAGCGACGTCTCCTTCGAGTAATCGATGACGCCGCCGGGGAGGAGAACGTTGAAGAGTGTTGTGAACATAGATAAAAGAAGCGTTCCCATGAGCGTCTTGAGCCCGTACTCCTTTCCGAAGAGGGTGAGGCCGAGGAGATAGATCGGAATCGAGAAACAGAGCATTATGACACCGAGGTCGACAGCCTTACCCGTTGCATCGAGTATAAGGTGGTATACAAGGGTTGCAAGGCCCGAGACACCGCCCGGTGCAAGCTTTGCCGGGTTCATGAAGACAGATATCCCGAACCCTGTGAGTGCAGTTCCCAGAACTATGTACGAGTAGTCGCTGATTATATCCTTTATCTTGTTTCTCATAATTTGGACGGAAGCTCCTTTCTGTCACTGAAGAGATGATCGAGGAGAGTGCCGGGGTCATCGGTGACGATGAGGATGTCCTTCACGGCCGGGGAGAGGAAACCCTCCTCGACGGTCTTGTCCAGCATTTCGAGAAAATGTGCGAAGTAATCGTCGACGTTGTAGAGGGCGATATTCCCTTCTGTGTATCCGAGCTGTCGCCATGTGTAGATTTCGCAGAGCTCCTCGAATGTCCCGATCCCGCCCGGCATTGCAATGAAACCGGATGCGAGTGAGTACATCGTCTTCTTTCTCTCGTGCATGCCGCTGACGATGATAGTCTCTGTTGCTTTTGTCCCGTCGGTGACCCTCTCGAAGTTCATTGCGGAGGGGAGTACTCCCGTCACATGTCCTCCGCCGTCATAGACAGCGTGTGCGAGGACCCCCATGAGGCCGCGGTTGCCGCCTCCGTACACAAGAGAGATGCCGCGGCTGTTCATCGCCTCAGCGAGAGCGACGGCTTTTTCTCTGTATATCTCCTTGTTCCCCATGGTCGAGCCGCAGAATACGGCTGCTCTCAGATTATCAGTCATGCTCTAGTTATTATCATATCGGGGAGAAATACTCAATAAACTGTTATCGGAATAACAAAGCGGACGAATATGGGTAAAAAAGAAGAGTGTAACAATTGTTTCTATTTTTATTTTATATTATTGTTAAATACCGAGTACCCCGTGAATATCGGCTTACTATGTAGTAAACAAGACAGGAGATATATTTTTTATGAAGAAACTTACCAGAGTTATCTTTATCATTGCACTTCTAGCAATGGTCGTCCTCCCTCTTTCAGCAAGAAAGGCCATGAACGTAAGCTGGGAATGGCTTTTGTCAGACCCCGATGTCACAGCATATCGTTATCAGCTGAACGGCGAGGCAGAGGATGGATGGACAGTTGTTGACGGAATGACTTCCGCATACACTGCAACCGGTCTGGATCCCTATTCGGATTACACATTGTATCTGCAGTGTTCATATGACGGAATCAACTGGTCGGAAAGCGCTTCCAGTACAGCCTATGCTCTTCTTAAGCTTGAAGAGGAGGCACCGGCAGCAGAGGCAGTCGAAACAGCTGAAGTCGTTGAGGCTGAGGAAAAGGTCGAGGAGACCGTATTCTATGTCTACGGCATCGGTATTTCGAACAGATGGACGAAGAGCTCTTTCGAGTCTACGACACTCGATGACGGAATCCTCACATCGGATGAGGTTCTCGGATTCATCCAGTATGAAGCAGCTAAATATCCTTCATTCGTTAATTCCGTTTATTATTCACTTGTCGACAACGGCTTCTCCCTCACATTCGAGGAAGGCTCGGTCGATGTTGCTGCACTTCTTCCCCAGTACAGAACTGACATTACAGAGTATGTCGATTCCCTCCTTGTTTCTCTTGCCCAGACTGTCGAGGAGACAGTTGAGGAAGCTGTAGAGGCGGTTCTCGATTCTCTCGTGGAAGAGACAGCTGAGGAGCCTGTGTTCGAAGAGACATTCGGCTACAGAGGTCTCAAGGCTGATCTCAAGCTCTACAGCACATACGGAACCGTTGTCCTCCCGGCTGGAACAACAGCTTCCGACATTGCAGATGCTGCAGCACTGCTTGTCATGAAGTACCCCGAGGCATCTCTTGTAACATATACATTCGACGACGGCGTTCTGACTCTCAGCTATCCCGAGATCTCAGGCGAGTATGCATCGGCTCTCTATCCTGTCCTTAAGAATGAGGCTGAGTGGTATATCGACCAGATCCTTTCGTCTCTTGCTTCTGAGGCTCCGGAAGAGGTAAAGGCTGAGGCAGAGGCTGAGACCAAGGTCGTGATCAGCGAGGATGCTCCTCTCTATGCCGACACTCTCACCTACAAGGGCGTCACTTCGACCATCGAAGTCGACAATACATGGGCAACCCTCACAATACCGGAAGGTATGACCACGGGCGACATCCAGGCTGTAGCGTCAATGCTCTCCGCATCCTACAAGGAAGCTGCATATGTTACATATTCAGTAGACGGTGACACAGTCACTCTCACATATCCCGAGATGTCCGACGATTTCCTCCTCGGTGCACTCGATGTTCTCAGAGAAGAGGCAATGGCTCTGATCGACAGAATCGATGCTGCAAAGGCAGAGAAGGCTCCTGAAGCAGCTGCTCCTGTTGCGGCACCTGCAGAAGAGGTCAAGGCTGCTGAAGAAGCTCCCGCAGAAAAGAGTGAGGAGACACCCTCTCCGGCAGAAGCTGAAAAGACTGCTGAAGCACCTGCTCCTGTCGCTCCTGTTGCAGTCGAGGCTGTTCCTGTCAAGGAGACAAAGAAGGAAAGCCCGAAGGCTCAGGCTGTCAAGGCTTCCTTCAACATGGGTCTCAACGGAGGCCTCGAGTGGGGTATGGGCAAGGTTTTGACAGAAGGTTTTTCAAAGACACCGACAATCTATCCGTTCGTATCTTTCACACTCGAGGGACAGAATCTTGTCCACTTCGGCGCATTCGGACTCGGACTGCGCTCGGACATTTCCGCTGTATTCATTCCGGAGAGCAGGAACATGTCGTCCAATCCGTCTAACGTATGGGGCTTCGATGCAACGGCTGACCTCAAGCTCATGACTTACATCAATGCATCGTTTGCAAGATTCTACTTTGGTGCAGGTATCGGTTATTCAGCGGCTTCCGACGGCTTCACATCCGTTCACTCGACAGAGCAGAGAATCCTCAAGGGTGTCGGCGGAGGTGTCGGTTTCAACACGGCATTCGCAGTCACAGGTGTTCTGGGCGCTCAGTTCAATCTCGGAAAGACTGTCACTCTCTCGGCTGAAGGCTATGCAAGATGGTTCTTCGACAATCCGGGGAAGCTCGACACTCTCACCGTCGCAGCTACAGTCGGCCTCGGCGTCAGATTCTGACAGCGGCCGAATTATCGAGGGGCTCCGGTATTCCGGGGCCTTTTTCAAAGGAGAATAGAGTGGACATCAGGAAGGAAACGATAGACAACTGCCTCTCATTCGTCGAAGAGCGTAACTGGAGGCAGTTCCATAATCCGAAGGACCTCGCGATTTCGCTTTCTCTCGAAGCCTCGGAGCTGCTGGAACTCTTCCAGTGGAATACGAGTGAGGAGGCTGTTGAAAAGAACAGGGAGAAGATGAAGGACGAACTTGCCGACGTCATCGTCTATGCCGTTGACTTTGCCTCCGTCATGGGCTTCGACCTCAACGAGATCATCAACGAGAAGATGGAGAAGAACAGGGCGAAATACCCTGTGGAGAAGGCGAAGGACTCGAAGAAGAAATACGACGAACTCTGATATGAGAAAGAGGCCCCGGACGGGCCTCTTCTCATTCACTTCCTTTTGATCTTTATCTTCACCTTGTTCTTTATGAGATAGCAGTGGTGGATATTCGGATCCCGTTTGAAATCGTCTCCGATCGTCTTCTCCGTTATATCCTGAACGACGTAGTTGTCCCTGACCTCGTCGTCGAGCCTGAAGCGCCTGAGGTTGTTCGAGAAGAGGAGCGTTCCTCCCGGAGAGAGGTGCATCATGGCCGCCCTGATGAGCGCGACGTGGTCTCTCTGTACGTCGAAGTTGTTTCTTCTGCTCTTGCTGTTCGAGAAGGTCGGCGGGTCGCAGAAGATGAGATCGAATCTGTCGTATGTATCCCAGAGCCAGTCCATCACGTCGGCCTGGTAGAGATAGTTACCCATCGTCGTCGAGTAGCCGTTTATCTGGAGGTTCTGCTCCATCCATGCAAGGTATGTGGGGGAGGCATCGACGCTGACTGTGCTGAGCGCGCCACCTTTAATTGCATTGAGGGTTGCAGTTCCTGTGTAGCAGAAGAGGTTGAGGAACCTCTTGTCCGCCGCCATCTCCTGTATAAGGGCCCTCACCGGTCTGTGGTCTAAAAAGATTCCCGTGTCGAGGTAGTCGGTGAAGTTGACAAGAACATTGAGACCGTTTTCGCGTGCGACGAGCATGCGGTTGTTGCCGGCAAGTTTCTTGTACTGGTCGTTGCCCTTCATCCTGGAACGCTGTTTGACGAATATGTTCTCCACGTCGATTCCCGTCGCCCTCTCCGTTGCAAGTATGAGCTCGTCAAGGCGCCGTGCGGCATCCTCTGCCGGAATTTCCTTCGGTGCCTTGTATTCATTGACGACTATCCACTTTCCCATGTAGGTGTCCACAGAGGCCGCATACTCGGGCATGTCGGCATCATATATGCGGTAGCATTCGACACCCTGTGCCTCCATGAGGGGCTTTATCTCCTTCATGTTCTTCATAAGGCGGTTGTAGACGAAGGTCGCCCCTTCGCTCAGGGGCAGGGAGAGTCTCTTCTCCTTCTTCTCGAGGGCCTTCTGCATCATAGCCTCCCTCTCTTCGTCCGTGAAGACGGAGTAGTGGGCTGCCTGGCATTCGATGCCGCCGTTGAAGAGCTTGTTCGTCCTCTCGGGCTTCATGTCGATGTTGGACAAGAGGTCGCTGTTGCCGGTGAGAATCGTCACTTTCCAGCCCTTGAATACATTCTGCAGGGTCTCTCCGATTCCTCTGTAGAGTCCGTCTATGTCCCTCACCGTCATTCTTTCGCCGTAGGGTGGATCTGTGACTATACATCCCTTCTCTGCCGGGGAGGAAGTCATCTTCGTGAAGTCACAGGTGGAGAAAGCAATGAAATCGTAGACTCCGGCCTTGAGCGCCGCAGCCTTGCTGATCTCGACTGCCGTACGGGAGATATCGGATGCATATATCGAGATGTCTCTTTCGTCCACGGCCTTTCTCCGTCTCTCCTCGGCTTCGTCGACAATCTTTTTGAAGAGTTCACTGTCGAAGTTGGGTAACTTCTCGAATTGATAAGGAGTCTTTCTCAGGAGCCCGGGGGCTGTGTCTGTCGCCATGAGTGCCGCTTCGACTGCGATTGTGCCCGAACCGCAGAAGGGGTCCATGAAGGGAAGGGGGGAGCCGTCGTCGACGCTCTTCTTCCATTCGCTCCGCGAAAGAAGCGCCGCTGCAAGGTGCTCCTTGAGAAGGGCCTCCGTCTGCTCTCCGCGGTAGCCTCTCATCGAGAGGTTCTCTCCGGAGAAGTCTATGTACCATTTGACTGTATATCTGTCGATATGTACGTGTACTGTCACATCGGGATTGATTATCTCGATATTTGGCCTTCTGCCCTCGAACTTCTCCCTCATCCTCTCCACGATGCCGTCCTTGACCTTGAGGGCCGCATAATGGCTGTTATTGATGTACGGACAGTCCTGTGTTGTACATGTGACCTTGAGGGTTTTGTCGGGATTGACGTATTCCTCCCATGGAAGGGAGAGTGTCGCCTCCTCAAGCTCCTTGTCTGTCCTCACGTCATCATCGACGTAGAGACCCCAGAGCACTCTTGATGTTATGCGTGTGTTGAAACAGAAGCGGTAACCGAACTCGAGACTTCCCTCGATCTCGACTCCGCTCGGAGTAGCCTTGACTCTTTCGGCGCCGCATCTTCTTGCCTCTTCGGCGATCAGGTCACCCTGGTTGGCTGCGCTCATTGCAAAATAGACCATCTCATTTCTCCTTTTGAAAGAGCTCTTCCAATTGCTCCTTCGAGAATTCATATTCAGTGCCGCAGTTGAAGCACTGTATCATAAGGGGGAAACTTCCCTTGAGGATTTCATCTTTTTCTTTTTGCGGAAGATTTACAAGATACTTTTCATAGTTTTTTCTGCTGCATGGGCATGAAAAACCGACGCTTGCGTGTCCGAGCCAGTCGACGCCGTACGATGAGAAGTGACTCATCACGTAGTCCCTGACGGTATTTCCTTCTCCGATGCTCTCTCCCATCTTCGAGAGCAGCCCCGATTCCGTCTGGAGATTCTCGAGTATGGCACTCTCACATTCCGGAAGGGCCTGCATCATTATTCCTCCCGCACCCCATACCCGTCCTTCCCTGTCAAAGGAGATGGAGAGCGAGAAGAGCGAGGGAGTCTGCTCGCTCTTTGCGTAGTAGAGTGCAAGGTCCTGTGCCAGGTGTCCGTACTCCAGCATGATCTGTCCCGAGAAGGGGGTCTTCGAGCCTTCGAGTATCTTGGTTATCGTAAGAAAGCCCGGTCCGAAGATGGGGGAGGTGTCGAGACTCTCGAGAGGTTTCTCGAGGGGGATGGGGTTGTTTACAAGGTAGCCTCTGACGGCTCCGCACGCCCATGCCTCGACAGACATGCCCTTCACAGGTCCTCCCGAGTCAATCGTCATCTGTATGCGGTCATTGCCTTTGACCTCGCTCGAGAGCAGGGCGCCTGCTATGTAGCCCTGTCCCAGCATATATGTTTCAACCAGTCCCGTCTTATGGTTCGCCCTCATCTCGTTGAGGAGCCTTGTGGCACTTACGGCGCTCACTCTTATGCTGCCGTCGGCTATGAGGAAGATCTCCCTCCTGTCATCTTCAAGGGATGCGAGATGCCCGGAAAGGACATCATCTTCTATTTTTGTCTTTATCATGATGACAGTTTAGTTTATGCGGCCTTACGCGAGAAGAAGAAAGAGGCCTCTTTTTCTCTAATTTTCAATAAGTGACGAAAAGAGAGCGAGCGCTCTCATGACAAACGGGCTTCCGTCTTCGAGTTTTTTCACGGACGCGGCACTGTATTGAACCCCCGTGAGGATTTTCGTGAGAGCTTCGATGCCGTCTGTATCGAGTGCGTCGCTTGTTATCTCGACGCTTTTCATAGATCCCCCTTCGACGTCGATGTAGTACGTCATCTCCCCGTCGGGTGATACCGTTGTGATAAGGTTCGTGAAACGGGGTGTCCGGCCGTAGTTCCATTCCCGGCTCCTGAAAAGGCGGCAGCTTTCCCCGATCGAGGGGTGAGAGGTAAGAATTGACTTGTCCACATGGATGATTTCAGCCCTGGTCTTTTCCAGGAAGACTTCAGTCAGGGCTTCAGCGAACGAGTCTGTCGTTATTCCGCTTCTGAATGACGTGAGATTTGCAACCCTGCTTCTCACCGATTTTATGCTGTGGCTCTCCATCTTGTGCTTCGTCGGAGTGAGGTATGACGAGAGACGCCCGAGGTCTGTATTGACGAGCATCGTTCCGTGATGGCAGAAGCGCCCCTTCTTCCTGATGAATGCGCTTCCCGATACCTTTTGTCCCTCGACGAGAATGTCGTTGCGTCCGCTCATCTCTCCCTCAATGCCGATTGTCTTCAGTGCGTCTATGACCATGGCGAAGCTCTTTCCGCTTTCAGCCTCCCTCTCCGGAGATATTATCGTGAAGCATATGTTGCCCTCGTCCTGATAGACGGCGCCGCCTCCGCTGGGCCTCCGCTGGAGAACAACTCCGTCTTTTTCGAGCTTGCCGACTCTGCACTCCTGCCATGGATTCTGATAGCGTCCGATTACAAGAGAAGGGCTGTTAACCCAGAGATAGAGAACCTTCGATGAGGGCGGGAGCTCTTCGATGAGGTATTTTTCAAGTGCAAGATTGAAGGATATTTCCTTTTCCCCGGAAATGAAAACATAAGATTCCATATTTTCTCCCTTTTGAGGTGTTCATTCTTACATATAAATCGTCGTTTTTCACTGTTTAAAAATTCAAATGTAATAAACGTAAAGAATTATGTCAAAAACAATGCTTTCGTATTTTTCCGGCTGAAATAGAATCAAAAGCATAGAGAAAAGAAAGGAAAGGCGTGTGAAAATCAAAACAAGGACAAGGGAAGAGGAAATACTGGCGCTTCTCTCCGAAAGGGGGGAGGTTACCGTCGAGGAGATCAGCAGGCTCTATTCTGTGTCCCGGGTTACGGTACGCAGCGATCTCAACAGTCTCTCTTCGCGCGGCCTTGTACAGCGGACGCACGGGGGAGCCGTGAAGGCGGGACATACCTTCCACGGGGGACGGAGGATCGTAAACCAAGAGAAGAAGGAGGCCCTGGCAAAACGTGCCGCAGCCTTTGTCGAAGACGGCGACTCCATACTTATATCGAACGGAACGACCTGCACGCTGATCGGAAAGTACCTTATCGGGAAGAAGAACATACACATTGTCACAAACAACACATCGCTTCTGCCGTTCGCTTCCATTGCCGGCGGCATGAGGATCACCCTCGTCGGAGGGGAGTACAGGCCCGAGACGGAGAGCATCGTCGGCCATACTGCGGCAAAGCAGATGAAGGAATACCACGTAAAGCTGGCATTCCTCGGAACAGACGGCATAACACTCGAGCACGGGCTTACGACATCGCTTCCCGAGAATGCCGAGATACTGAGGGCTATGTGCACACGCGCCGAGAGGACACTCGTCGTGGCAGACTCGTCCAAGTACGGGAAGAAGGGCTTCGTGCGCATTCTTTCCACATCGGGTATCGATGTTCTAGTAACGGATCAGGATTTCCCCGGAGAAGCCCGCCTTGCGCTGGGAAAACTCGGGGTCGAGGTCATAACAGTTTA
This sequence comes from Clostridium sp. AM49-4BH, assembly GCA_963626925.1. GTDB lineage: Bacteria > Spirochaetota > Spirochaetia > Sphaerochaetales > Sphaerochaetaceae > Ornithospirochaeta. The sequence goes on along the minus strand of CAVFZO010000009.1, from coordinate 10,309 downwards.
AGGAGGAAATAATGGCTGAGGAGGTTTTAATGCCTAAGCAGGGCAACAGCGTCGAAGCGTGCGTCATCGTCGAATGGCGCAGGAAGGTCGGCGACGAGATAAAGAAAGGGGAGGTTCTTCTGGAGGCCGAGACAGACAAGGCGACTATCGAAGTCGAATCCACAGCCTCGGGCACCATTCTCAGTCTTCTCTACGAGGAGGGGGACGAGGTTCCCGTGATGAAGGCCGTCGCACTTGTGGGCGAGAAGGGTGAAAGCGTAGAAGCTGTCCCCGGAGAGAATAAGAGAGAAGAGGAAAAGGGCGGAGAGGAAGCTCCTCCTCTGGTGCAGAAGAATGAAACATCTCCAGCCGCTTACACTCCCGGCGCTGCTTCATACGAAGCTACGGCGTCGCCGAGAGCCCTGAACAGGGCTCTTGAGGAAGGCCTCGACATTGCGGCAGTCAATGCGACGGGGCCGAAGGGAAGGGTCATTGAAAAGGACGTGGAGAGGGCTTCTCTCGAGAGGGGGAAACTCACACCATCGGCCGTGGCGCTCATCGGAAAGGAAGGCCTTGTTCCGCCACATTGCGGCAGCGGAATCGGGGGAAGGATCACGACAGGGGACCTCCTGAATAGTGTGAAAAGGGAAGATGAGATCCCATCCTTTGAAGATATACCCGTGAAGGGAATCAGAAAGGTAACTGCAAGAAGGATGAAGGAATCACTCGAGAGTACGGCACAGCTGACGCTTACAACCCGTGCCGATGCCCGTGCTCTCAAGACGCTGAGGGCTAAGTTCAAGAGTGCCCCGGAGAGCCTGGGGCTGGGGAGTGTGACAATAAACGACCTTGTGCTCTTTGCTACTGCAAGGACGCTGAAGTCGTTTCCGGACATCAACGCCCACTTTCTCGGTGACAGAATACGCCGTTTCAACTCCGTTCACCTGGGCATGGCTACAGATACGGAGAGAGGTCTCATGGTCCCCGTCATACGGAATGCGGACAGTCTGACTGTGAAGGAGATAGGAGCGGAGAGCCGGAGACTGAGAGATCTCTGCAGGAACGGAAAGATAGCGGGAGACGAGCTTACGGGTTCCACGCTGACGGTATCGAATGTGGGGGCCTTCGGGATAGAGGCCTTCACACCTGTACTCAACATCCCCGAGGTGGCAATCCTCGGTGTCGGTGCAATCACGCTGCAGCCCTTTGAGGAGAACGGGGAGGTTGTATGGCACGACAGTATAACACTGTCTCTCACAATCGACCATCAGGCCGTGGACGGTGCGCCGGGTGCAAGGTTTTTGCAGGAACTGGCAGAGAACATAGCAGAGCTCGAACTCCTGCTTCTGGCCTTCTAGGGGGATGATATGGAAAGATATGATCTCATAGTCGTCGGCTCGGGCCCCGGAGGATATGTTGCGGCAGAGCGCGCAGGCGCGATGGGGAAGAAGGTTCTTCTCATCGAAAAGGAGAATCTCGGAGGTGTATGCACCAACCGCGGCTGCATCCCCACGAAGAGCCTTCTCAAGAGTGCCAAGATCTACAGAAATGCACTCGACGGCGGAAAACACGGTGTTGTATGTCCCTCTCCCTCTTTCGATATGAAAGAAGCACAGAAGTGGAAGAGAGAGGCTGTCGAGACTCTCAGAAGCGGAATAGCATTTCTGATGAAGGCGAATAATGTCACCGTTCTCTCCGGGAAAGCCGAGTTCATTGACGAGCATACGGTTAGGGTCGGAGAGGACCTCTACTCATGCTCCTTTATGATAATCGCTACAGGAAGCTCTCCCGTGCGTCCACCCATCGAGGGCGCGGACGGAGAGAATGTGCTTACAAGTGACACAGTTCTCGCTCTCGAGAGCATTCCGTCATCCATTGCCGTCATCGGAGGCGGCGTCATCGGAATAGAGTTTGCCTCCTTTTTCTCCATGATCGGGACAAAAGTCACCGTCATCGAGATGACGAGAGAGATTCTTCCGATGATGGATGATGATATGGCAGAGGCGGTGAGAAAGGCTATTGAGGATGTCACCTTCCACCTCTCGTCCCGTGTCACGAGGATAGAGAAGGACGGGGTGGTCTTCATATCTTCGGACGGGAAGGAGGAGAAAGCAGAGGCCTCCCTTGTACTCCTTGCCGCGGGAAGAAGACCCAATACGGAGGGACTCGAGAGGCTGGGGCTCTTCATCGAGAGCGGTGCCGTCGTCGTCGACAGTACGATGAGGACCAATGTGTCTTCCGTCTATGCAATAGGCGACGTCAACAACATAAGCCAGCTTGCACACAGCGCCTCCCGTATGGCGGAGGTCGCCGTTGACAACATCTTCGGCTCCGCTCGTCAGAGAATGCGCACATCAGCTGTTCCCTGGGCGGTCTACTCCGAGCCGGAGGCGGCAGGATGCGGAATCACGGAAAGGGAAGCCGGAAAGAGAGGAATCGAGGTCATCACATCCTCCGTCCAGATGAGGGGGAACGGACGCTTTATCGCCGAGAACGGAAAGAGGGTTTTCGGAAGTGTCAAGGTCATCGCTTCAAAAGAGACAGGCACAATACTCGGCGTTCATATTCTAGCGCCCTACGCAAGCGAGATCATATGTTCCGCTTCAACACTCATCGAGGCGGAGCTGAGGGTTCAGGACATGGTGGAGGTCATATTCCCCCATCCGAGTGTCTCTGAGGCAATAAGGGACTGCTGTTACGAAATATACAGAGAAATGTGTGAGAGGAAGATATGAGTAGATATGTAAAGGATTTTGTTCCGGAGGAAGTGAGGAAGAGCGAAGTCGTCCATTCTGTCCCGATTCCAGTCAATCAGTACAGACCGGATTTCAAAAAGGAATTGAAGAAATACGGAAAGAAGAGGCTTATAAGGGTGCTCTACGACATGCTTCTCATCAGACAGTTCGAGACGATGCTCGACTCCATCAAGAAGGAGGGTGTCTATCAGGGGATCAGTTTCAATCACAAGGGGCCGGCACACCTCTCGGCGGGGCAGGAGAGTGCATGTGTCGGGCAGGCTCTGGCACTTGAACCGGAAGACTATATCTTCGGCTCACACCGCAGTCACGGTGAAATACTTGCTAAGTGCTTTTCGGCTGTCTGGAAGATGGGCGATGGTGATATCGAGAAAATCATGAAGAGCTTCAACGGCGGTGAGACCTGGGCCGTAATCGAAAAGCATTTCCCGGGAAAGGACACGAAGGAGAGTGCGGAGAACTTCGTGCTCTACGGCGCCCTTGCCGAAATCTATGCAAAGCGTACGGGCTTCTCTCGCGGCCTCGGAGGCTCGATGCACACCTTCTTCGCGCCCTTCGGCTCGATGCCGAACAACGCAATCGTCGGAGGAAGCGGCACTATTGCATTCGGCTCGGCACTCTACAAGAAGATCAACAATAAAAAGGGCATTGTCATCGCCAACATCGGTGACGGCGCAATGGCGAGGGGACCTGTGTGGGAGGGCCTCGTGATGAGCGCGATGGACCAGTACAGGACACTGTGGAAAGACAAGGAGGGTGCTCCTCCCTATATGCTCAATGTATTCAACAACTTCTACGCAATGGGCGGACAGCCTTCGGGAGAGACTATGGGCTACGGCCTTGCGGCGCGTGTCGGACTGGGTGTCAATCCCGAAGGAATGCACACGGAGAGGGTTGACGGCTTCAATCCCCTTGCAGTTGCAGATGCAGTCGAGAGGAAGAAGAAACTCCTTCTTGAGGGGAAGGGCCCTGTCATGCTTGACACAATCACCTACAGATACAGCGGCCACAGCCCCTCGGATGCGATGACGTACAGAACAAAGGACGAACTTGAAGCATTCCGTGCCCAGGATCCGATAAAGAGCTACGGGGAATACCTTATCATAAACGGACTTCTGACTGATAAGGATATCGGGGAGATGGAAGGGAAGGTGAAGGAGAAGATGAGGAGAGTCCTCGCTCTTGTCGTCGATGATGCCGTCTCCCCGATAATCGATGCGTCTTTCATCGAGGGCGTCATGTTCAGCAGGGGCAGAGTCGAGTCATACGGTGAGGGGGAGAGCACACTTCTCCAGAAGAGGGAGGAGAACCTGAGGGTGAAGCAGATAGCGCAGAGGAAGCGTTATGCATTCGACGGGGACGGAAAGCCCTATCCGGCGGCGAAGCAGTACCAGTACAGGGATGCCGTCTTCGAGGCGATGCTCCATCGCTTCGAGCGCGACCCCTCTCTTATTGCATACGGAGAGGACCACAGGGACTGGGGAGGGGCGTTTGCATGCTACAGGGGACTCACGGAGATTCTCCCGTACCACCGTTTCTTCAATTCACCCATAAGCGAGGCGGCAATCGTCGGAAGCGGCGTGGGCTACGCACTCTCGGGAGGACGGGCTGTAGTCGAACTCATGTACTGCGACTTTTTAGGCTGTGCGGGAGACGAGGTCTTCAACCAGATGCCGAAGTGGCAGGCGATGAGCGCAGGCGTTCTTACGCTTCCCCTCGTTCTGAGGGTATCTGTCGGGAACAAGTACGGCGCACAGCACTCACAGGAGTGGACGGGTATGGTGGCGTCACTTCCGGGGCTCAAGAGTGCATATCCCGCATCGCCGTATGATGCGAAGGGCATTCTGAACTACGCATTGAGAGGAACGGACCCATTTGTATTCTTCGAGAGTCAGAAGCTCTACGGAAAGGGCGAGGAGTTCCATAAGGAGGGTGTCCCGGAGGGCTATTACGAGATAGAGGAGGGAGAACCCGATGTGAAGATGAGGGGTGACGACATCACAATCATATCTCTGGGGCCTGCACTCTACACTGCGCTGGAGGCCGAGAAGGAGCTCAGGAAATACGGACTTTCGAGCGAGATCATCGACCTCAGGTGGATAAACCCCCTCAGGTACGAGAAGCTCGTCGAATCTGTAAAGAAGACGGGGCGCTGTGTTCTTGTGACGGACAGTGCCGAGCGCGGCTCGTACATGCACACCGTTGCCTCCAACCTCAACAGACTCTGCTTCGGCTATCTCGACGGACCTTGCACTGTGGTGGGATCACGTAACTGGATCACGCCTCCTGCAGAGATGGAGGAATATTACTTTGCCCATGCCTCGGACATCCTCGATGCGATACACGAGCAGATTCTCCCCCTCGACGGCTATATGCCGAGATCGAGAAGAAACGACACGGAGTTCTTCCGTATCCAGAAGGAGGGTGTGTGATTGGATGAGATGATGATGGGAGCCGGACTCAACTCTGATAAGAGAGAGGAGAGGAATGCCGCACTTGATGAGATTCTCGGGAGAATAGAGAGAGGGGAGATAGTGAGAGAGAGGACGGACGAGGTGAACAACCATGTCCATACATTCCACTCCTTCTCACCCTATTCGCCGTCGGGTGCCGTATATGAAGCATGGGAGGCCGGTCTCGGCATCGTGGGCCTTGTCGATCACGATACCATGAGCGGGGCGGGAGAGATGATTGCCGTAAGCGAAAGACTGAGGGTGGCGTCGACTCTCGGCTTTGAAGTGAGAGTGAGCTTCCGTCACACTCCATTCTCCGGGCACAGGATCAACAATCCCGATTCAGCAGGTATTGCGTACATCTGCGTCCATGGCGTTCCCCATACAAGGATAGAGGAGGCAGAAGCTTTCCTTCTCCCGATAAGAGAGGCAAGACGAAAACGCAGCCGCACTATTACAGAGAAGATAAACAGGCTCTCACTCGGAGTTTCTCTCGATTATGAGAAGGACGTTGAGGGTATATCTCACGTCAATGAGGGCGGAACAGTCACTGAAAGGCACATACTCTACGCCCTTGCGGGGAAGATAATTGATAAATACGGAAAGGGAAAAGGCACCGTCGAATACCTCTCGGAGCATTTACACATCGTTCTAGATCCGAAAGCGGAGAGCCGTCTCCTCGACAAGGAGAATCCGTATTACAGATACGACCTTCTGGGAGTGCTGAAGACCATGCTCCTTCCCGCCGTCTATATAGAGCCGGATGAGAACGAGTGTCCGGACGTCAGGGATGTTCTCGCCTTTTCTGAGAGAATCGGCGCCGTCAGTGCATATGCATACCTCGGGGACGTCGAGAGGGATGTCACGGGGGACAAGAAGAGGGAGAAGTTCGAGGATGAATACCTCGATGATCTTATTCCATACCTCAGAAAGCTGGGCTTCAGGGCAGTGACATACATGCCTCCGAGAAACTCCGAGAAGCAGATGAAGAGACTTATCGCACTCTCGAGGGAGAACGGCCTCATGGAGATCAGCGGAGTCGACATCAACTCTCCCCGGCAGAGTTTCTCTTCTCCCGAGGTTCTCTCTCCAGTATGCCGTCATCTTGTGGATTCGGCATGGGCGCTCGTTGCACATGAAAAACTCTCCTCCGAAGACAGCCGCTTCGGCCTCTTCTCTCCCGATAACCCCATGATCACGCTCCCTCTTGAGAAGCGCATTGAAATCTACGCATCCATCGGAAAGGGGATGAACCACGCTGATGTGAAGCGGAGCGCAGAGAGATACATAGAAACAATCGGAGGATACTATGGAATGTGAATTCATCCAGGCGTTCATAAGAGGTCTGACATACAACGGTGAGAGATGTCTCTTCGTCAGGAAGGCGCCGCAGCTGAGGCCGGAGAAGGTGATCAGCCTCGACAGGGATCTCATAAGGGAGATGTTCCATATCTTTATGGAGAGCGGACGCATTCCGTCTTCAATCGGCTTTGACAGCTCGGAGGTTGTCCTTTCCTTCGGAAACAGCTACAGCGAGACATTCGATCTGAACAGAAGCTTTGTTGAAATCGAGAAGCCTTCCCTCTCGAGAAATGATACCGTCAGGGGAAAGACGGTGCTCGTCACGGGAGGCGCACAGGGCTTCGGGGAAGGAATCGTCAGATCCCTTGTGAAGAAGGGGGCATTCGTCTTCATTGCAGATATAAACAGGGACGGGGCGGAGAGACTCTCTGAGAGGATCAACGGAGAATGCGGCACTCTTTCGACAAAGCCCGTCTATGTCAACGTCACGGACGAGAACTCTGTCGAGGAGATGATTGAATATGTCGAAAGCGAGACGGGGGGACTTGATGTCCTTATAAGCAATGCCGGCGTCCTCAGGGCCGGAAGCGTGAGGGAGATGGCCCTCGGGGACTTCGAGTTCGTCACCGACGTCGACTACAAGGGCTTCTTTCTCTGCACGAAGCACGCCTCGCGTCTGATGGCGGCCCAGAACGAGGCCTCGCCTGATATTCTGACAGACATAATCGCAATATCTTCAAAGAGCGGACTCGAGGGTTCCAACCGTAACGGTGCATATGCCGGGGCCAAGTTCGGTGTGATAGGACTGACGCAGAGCTTTGCTCTCGAGCTTGTCGAGTGCGGCATAAAGGTCAATGCAATATGTCCCGGAAACTATCTCGACGGGCCTCTGTGGTCGGATCCGGAGAACGGACTTTTCGTCCAGTACCTGAGGACGGGGAAGGTGCCCGGGGCGGAAAGCGTCGAGGATGTAAGAAGATTCTATGAGAGAAAGGTTCCCCTGAGGAGGGGATGCAGTGTCGAGGATGTCGTCAGGGCACTGCTCTACATAGTGGAGCAGAGATATGAGACGGGACAGGCTGTTCCCGTCACAGGGGGGCAGGTGATGCTGAACTGAGGAGGTGGATATGAAAAGAGAAACGACGGCGCTGAGGCTCTACGGAGAGCGTGATCTGAGGCTTGAGAGCTTCACTCTCCCCGATATAGGGGAGGATGAGATTCTTCTCGAGATAGTCACAAACTCCGTATGCATGAGCGATCACAAGGCTGCCTTGCAGGGCGCAAGGCATAAGCGCGTTCCCGATGATTGTGCATCTAATCCGGTAATAATCGGACACGAATTCTGCGGTCGGATCGTGGAAGTGGGGAAGCGGTGGAAGGGAGAATACAGGGAGGGGGAGCGCTGTTCCATCCAGCCTGCTATCAACTACCGCGGTATGATGAGGAATCCCGGCTACAGCTTCCCCTACTGCGGAGGAAACAGTCTCTATGCCGTGATCCCGGCGCACATAATAGAGGGCGGCGGACTATTGAAGTACAGAGGAGAAGCCTACTTCAACGGCTCCCTCTCCGAGCCCGTGAGCTGCATAGTCGGCACGTTCCATGCAATGTATCATACCCGGGCGGGATCCTACGAGCACATAATGGGGATAAAGGAGGGCGGAAGCCTGGCAATCCTTGCCGGTGTCGGTCCCATGGGACTGGGGGCCATTGACTATGCCATTCATAACCCCCGGAAGCCCGGTCTCATCGTCGTTACGGACATAGACGAGGCCCGGCTTGAAAGGGCGGAGGAGCTTCTTTCCGTAAAGGAGGCTGCAGAGCACGGTGTGTGCCTGAAGTACGTCAATACGAAGAATATCGAAAGGAGTGACGAGTATCTGAGGTCGCTCACTCCCTCCGGACGCGGCTTTGACGATGTCATCCTGATGGCTCCCGTGAAGGCCCTCGTCGAAGAGGCCGATGCAATACTCTGTGAAGACGGGTGCCTGAACTTCTTCGCGGGGCCCGGGGACACTTCGTTCTCGGCTTCGATCAACTTCTATAACGTCCACTACGCCTCCCACCATCTTGTCGGGACAAGCGGGGGGACTACAGAGGACATGATTGAATCGCTTGATATGATGAGCCGTGGGCTTTTGAATCCTGCGGCGATGATCACCCACATCGGCGGACTGGACACCGCGGGCGATACGATTCTGAACCTGCCGTCGATTCCCGGCGGAAAGAAGCTCATCTATACACATATAAGGATGCCGCTTACCGCCATAACGGATTTTGAAAGAATCGGGGAGACAGATCCCTTCTTCAGGGAACTTGCACTCATAGTGAAAAGACACAGGGGACTATGGTCGGCCGAGGCCGAGAAATACCTTCTGGAAAATTACAGAGAAGGAGGAATGATATGAAAAGATATATAGCAGTCGACCTCGGGGCGACAAGCGGAAGGGTGGTCGTCGGCAATCTTGAGGGGGCTGTGGAGGTCCACAGGTTTCCCACACCTTCCGTCATGGTTCTCGACGAGCTCTACTGGGACATACTCGCCATCTACGATGAGGTTCTCACGGGGATAAGAAAGGCCCTTGAAAGGTATGACGACGTCGTTTCGATAGGAATCGACAGCTGGGGAGTCGACTATGCACTCCTTGATGAGTCCGGCTCTCTCATCAGCCCTGTCTACAACTATCGCGACACCCGCACGCATGCCGTCATCGATGAAGTATGCGCCCTATGCGGAGGACGGGAGGAACTCTTCAGAAAGACGGGAGTAGGAATCGAGAGTTTCAACACCGTCTTCCAGCTCTATGCACAGAAGAAGAGAAGGCCCGTTTCCTTCTCTTCAGCCGCATCATACCTGAGTGTCCCCGATCTCCTCTCATACTGGCTTACGGGCGTGAAGAAGAACGAGCTTTCACATGCTTCGACCACGCAGCTTCTTGATGCAGAGACGAACGACTGGAGGTGGGACCTTATCGACAAACTGGGATTCAAGAGGAGTCTCTTCGGCGAGATCGTCTATCCGGGAACAGTACTCGGACCACTAAGAAGCGAAGTGAAGGAGCGTATCGGTGTCCGGAATGACATCCTCGTAATAGCTGCGGCGTCACACGACACGGCATCGGCAGTTGCCGCAATACCCTCTGTCGAGAAGAGACCTCTTTTCCTCTCGTCCGGCACATGGTCGATCATCGGCGTGGAACTCAAGAAGCCTCTGCTCTCTCCGGAGGCGTACAGAAGCGGCTTCTCGAACGAGAAGGGCACGGGCGGCGGAACGCTCCTATTGAAGAACATCATGGGCATGTGGATACAGAATGAGTGCCTGAGGTACCTCAAATCCATCGGAGAGGAATATACGTGGGAACGCATACATGACCTCGTGCTCGGGGACAAGGAGTATATGAGTTACATCAACCCCCTCGATGAGAGGTTCATGGCTCCCGACACCCCCTCCAACCATATGACAGAGAGGATTACATCGTACTGCAGGGAGACGGGACAGAAGGAACCGGAGAATATAGGGCAGTACCTGAGGTGTATCTACCATGGACTTGCCAAAGCATACAAAAAGGCCATCGAGGATCTGGAGAAGGCATCGGGACTCGGATTCGACACCATCTACGTCATCGGAGGCGGCTGTCATAATGCCGTTCTCAATGACTGGACGGCAAAGGAGACCGGGATGACCGTCATTGCGGGGCCGGCCGAAGCGACGGCAGAAGGCAACATCCTCATACAGGCCCTTGCCTCGGGCGAGATAGAATCAATCGAGGAAGGAAGAAAGAAGGTGAGGGAGACAACGAGGATAAAGGTCTTCTTCTC
>CAVFZO010000008.1:0-40250 GCA_963626925.1 Clostridium sp. AM49-4BH | reverse complement strand
TCTCTACAACAAATGAGAGCCGGGTGCCGGATGAAAGGCACCCTTTTCTATACTCGTTCCAGAGTCAGATTCCCTGTCGATGAGGAGACCGAGATCAGATGATCGACACTTCTGTCAACGTCTTATTTTCCGCCGGCCAGCACATATTCCGTCTTTATATTACGAGGGTTGCGGATATCGACATCGATAATCCGTCCTCCCCTCAGTCTCTCCCTCTCTTCCTCGGGATGCTTGACTCCATATCCATGATAGCCGACAGAGCCGCAATACCCGAGGTGTATATTGCAGTAGACACCGTCAAATGTGTTTATGTGATCGTGGCCGCAGAAGATGCCGCATATATCACCGCGCTCAAGTACAGCAGCGAAAAGACCGCTTGAAACCTCGGAGCATGAGACTCTTTCATTGCATTCTCCCGTCATTCCTGTCTCCACAGGATTGCGGATTATTGCATTGAACTCGTAGAGAGGCTGGTGAAAGAACATGACGGATGGAATTTTCCGCCCGTTCTCCTTTTCAAGCCGGATTGAATTGTTGTAGTACCACTCTATCTGTTCAAAGCGGATCCAGTCCGCGTCAGATCCTGTGGTGAGACGTGCGGGAAGAAGAATATCCTTCTCAATGTTTCCACAGTAATCAAGAGGAGTATCCATAATGGAGATGTCCTGCATGGAATCCAGCGCCCATATGCCGAACATGGTACGCCCTTTTTCATCCATAACAGGGAGGAAGTAGTTTCCCACTCCCGGTATTTCCTCAGGACCGGATAAGGAAAGGCAGTGGGGGTATGCTTCATAGAGCCTCTCCTGAAATTGTTTTGAGAAGCGCCACGTCTTGTCGTGATTGCCGAACACATGTGCCCAGGGTATCCCGAGGGATTCCATTGGAGAGACTATCTCGGCAATCATATCGAGGCAGTTCTTCTTCGTGGCATGGCCTGCGATGTTGTCGCCGCAAAGGAAGACGAAATCCGGCCCGGTACGGTCGATAAGGCTTTTCATGGCCAGGATTGTCTCCTTTCCCGTTCCGGGGGCATGGTGTGCATCCGTGAGTACCAGAATTCTGAATTTACCGTCTTTGTTGAATCTCAGCTCCATCTTCTCTTCCTTCAATCATGATAGACCCTGCGGAGGGAGTATTCCACAGGGTCTTTTCGTCATCAGTCAGTTATTCTTCAATGGTTTGCATCATACCATGCTGCACGCTCGTTAAGGACATCTTCAAGATGGTTCTCTACAAGCTTTGCGTATCCCGATTCCCAGACCTTATCAAACTGTCCTTCCGGAGCGCTGATGACCTTCAGTGCGAACTCGCAGATGAGGGTCTGAAGTCCGGAGAGATAGATATCAGAGGAGAGAGTTCCCGGAATTGCACAATTATGGTAGAGACCCTCTTTGTTACGGACGATGTCATACTTTACACCGAAGAATTCCTCGGGAACGTTAGGAGCTGCCGAGACCTGATTCTGGATGTAATTCGCCTTACCGAAGTCAAAACTGACTCTGATGTTGTTCATATCGCTTGTTCTTTCTGCATAACCGAGATCCTGAGCTTCCTGTTTTGTCAGGAGGGAGACGGGAGCGCCGTTCTCATCGAGGGTTGCAGCTTCTGCACTCCATAGTCTGTTTGCGAATGTGTTGGCATTGTCTTCATTGGACATGAATGCCAGGAACTCCATGATGGCATCCATCTTTCCTGCATCTTCTGCTGACTTGAGAACATAGACGTATCTGTTCACAGCACCCGAAGTCGGAGCCACATGGTCGCCGTCTGCATTCGGGAGTGTGTCGCATGGCCAGAGCATGAAGCCGTCTGTGAGACCGAACTGTGTAAAGTCTTTCGTATCTGCTGAATTGTAGAGCAGGAATGCAACCTTGCCGTTTGCACGAGCCTGATTGAATTTCGTTTCATCGATGTCGAGAGCAAAGTCCTGAGGAATGATTCCATCAAGATAGAACTGGTTAAGCTGTCTGAAACCTTCCTTTGCACCCGGTCTGAGGCAGTTCGTGAAGGATGGTTCGTAGATGTAGTTTGTTCTCTCGTCAGCCCTGCTTGTATAGGAGAGGACAAACTGGAAGAAGCATGCATCAGTGATCTTGCCGCTGAATGCATACGGAATCATGTCGGGATAGTTCTCCTTGACTGCATACAGGAATTCAATGAGCTCCTCTCTTGTCGTCGGCATTTCCATACCCAGAGCTTCTACGAGGTCCTTCCTTATGTACTGCTCATGTCCTCTTGCGAAATAGCCCGGCATACCGGGAAGAGCATAGAGTCCTCCGTCGATGGAACACATGTCGATAGGTGTTCCCTGAATCAGTTCAACATAGTCGGGATCAAGCCTGTCAAGGTACGGTGTGAAATCCACCAGACCACCCTGTGAGCCGTACTGCATGATTCTTTCGCGTCCGTTCGTGACGATGACGTCCGGAGCCGTTCCTGCAGCAATCATTGTCTCGATTGTGGCATCGGCGCCGCTTCTCGGAACACCGACAAACGTAAGATGTACGCCCTTCGAAGCGAGCTGTTCGTTAAGCCATCTGGTATCCTTATTGTCAAGCGTTGAACCGCCGGCGATTGTAGCACCGCGCTCATAGACCATGACCGTGATATCTGTGATATCTTTCGTCGTCTCTTTTGCAGCCTGTGCAAAAACCGTTGCTAGTGCAACGATCATGATACAGATAATCGCAAAAACCTTCTTTTTCATATTGTTCCTCCTATCCGGACAAGCCGGATTTGTTTACTTTCCGCCTTCCAGTTCAGCCAGGGTATATTCCACTCTGCCGTATACCGGATCCATTGTTTCAAGTGTGCCGTTATTCTCCGTAAAGGAAAGCCTATCCATGTTCTCCATAAAATCATTGAACACCATGGTGTCATCGATTCTCACATACCAGGTATTAGTCAGCCCCGGAGACCTGAGTTCATATTTCGAGAGAGATTCCGTCTCCGGGAGTTGCAGTCCGTTGTCCGCATGGATGAAAACGTTCACCCCGCCCCGTCTGAGGAAAAGATTCTTCTCTCTCAGAATCACTTTGTCAAAGGAATCCCGGAAGAGAATGAGGTGCGTGAAATTCACCTCGGCCGTATCGGGAAAGCGGTATGATATCACGGCACTTGATTTGTACTGAGAGACATGGGGTGTAAAGGCATTCCCGGTGAAGTATCCCGGCCTTCTTGTTCCGAGGACTCTTGCCTCTCCAGGATGGTTGATCCAGAACCTGCCGTCCTCATCCCCGACCATGGCATCGAAGAGATGTTCCTGATCTCCGCACTTCCCCTCAAGGGAAGATCCTGATGAACCGATAAAATAGTTCTCCGTCTTGACTATAGTAATCGGAATTCTGTTGTATCCCTGCTCAAACTGCTCCTCGATTATCTCCCCTTTTCCGGGAAGAGCCAGCTCTTTCAGATTCCGAGGACACTCATATTCATTAAGGAGCGCATAGAGTGTCGGCTTGTAACCGTACACGGCATAAGGCGTTCCCCAGGCAAAATAGCAGAAGGCGTTGGCCTGGATATCGGTGGGGGACAGCACGTCATTGATGTACGCCCTCCCGTTTGCTCCGAGGAGCATTCCACGGTAGCACTGCATTGCATAGATACGGAACGTCATATCCAGAGCTCTGCGACAGAGGCCGTCGATTTCCTCATTTGCGGAGAATTTCATCAGTGTCATGTAGCCCAGCATATCTATAGGAAGATAGTTCACCGAACACCACTCCGTGTATCCGTACTCGAGGACGAATGAGAACCACTCACGGATCATAGCCAAAGCATGCTCCATGTGTTCCCGTCCAGTCATCCCGCTGTTGGAGAAGACATCATCCGGAAAGAGGCGCCCCGCAATATACTCACAAGCATGGAGCGAAAGCGCATGATTTTCAGAGAAAAACCACATGACGTCGTTTCCTTTCTCCGTAAACCAGTAGCGGTAGCCGAGCATGCATTCTTTGAACTGTTCCAGAAGAAACGTCGGAAGAATATCTTTTCCAAGGAAGTACATCCATATAATCTCGGTAAGTCTGAAGTCGGAACAGTCTGCCCTCTTTGCAATTCTTTCAATTGAATTCTGTACTGGATGCTGACATATATCGTAGAGATTAAGCCCCCGCGAGAGTCCTGCAATGAAGAGGGCCGGAGACGGCTTCTTCTTTGCAATAAGATCATCTATGTAGAGTCTCTTCCTCCCGCTCTCTGTTTCTGCAATCGGAAAAAAAGGTTTCTCTTTATGGAAGCGGTAGAATCCCTTTCTGAACAGAGCGCCTTCATATGAAACACTTCCAATGAGTATATGTCCCTCAAAGGTATCCCTGCATTCAAAGCTGCAGTCTCCTATTCTGAGGGCGATTAACTGTGTATTACGGCTTTCATCAGCTACGAGAAAATCTAGCGGAAGGATTATTTTGCTACAGGAGAAAAGGAGAACTCCGTCCTTCTGTTCCATGTCGAGGCTGTCAATAAAAGATTTGACTGCCTCTGCCTCTTCTTCCTTCATCCGTGTGGGGACGTCGGTCACAACCGTCCTTTCTGATTTGTTTTGTAGGCCGAAACGAATCATCGTGTTCCTTTCACCAAGTTCATTGACAGCAACCACGACTTCATTTCTGCCCTTCTTCAGAGGCAGCATAACAGAGGCATGAGTATCATAGTTGAGTCTCTCGGAGAGAATGCGGAAAGCTTCAACTCCGTTGACCCAGGCAATGAGGCTTCCGTTTGTTACTGCTTCAATGGGGAGCAACATGACCTCGTCACTTTCGATGACGAGTTTTGAATAGACTGTCACTTCCGTGGGGTAATACCAGAATCCCGAGAAGTCGACCATATCGGAATCATCTCCGATGTTGATATGGTCATATTCAATATCCTCAGGGAAGGAAGAAGTGAAGAATCGTCCATCATCAAGAAACTGACGCCTGATCGGCGACACTTTATACTCGTCAGAAAATAAACGCCAATCGGTGAATCCCGGGCGGTAGGACGGAAGGTCGAGGCTGACCATCGGTGCATTGAAAGATACCTCAAAAGGCTTTGAGGTGACCCAGGTTGTGAAATAACAGCCTTTCCCGACAAGAGTCCTCATTCCTTGATTCCTCCTATCATGACGCCTTCTCTGAAATACTTCTGGACAAACGGATAGATAACGAGGACCGGTATCATTGTAAAGACGATGCAGGCAGCCTTGAAATTCTCCGCAACAATCTCACTCACGACGCCGTCAAGCTCATCGTACGGGATGTTTATGGTGTCCATCATAAGCTTGAGCTTGTACTGGAGGGTGTAGAAATTCGTGTTCTGTACATAGAGAATGATATCGCTGACGGAGTTCCAGCGGCTTACCGCATAGAAGAGGGACAGCGTCAGAACCGCAGCCTTCGAAAGAGGAACGGCAATCAGTCTCAGCGTCTGCATCTCGGAGCATCCGTCGATATATGCGGCATCGAAGAGACTGGGGTTGATGGACATGAAGAACGAGCGGAGGATAATCAGGTTGAACGGCGTGATTGCAGCGGGAATCACGAGAACCCAGAAGGTATTAATCAGATGAAGCTGCTTCACCAGCAGGTAGTTCGGAATCATGCCGGCACTGAAATACATCGTAATTGTTATCATCAGCATTATCGCTCTGCCTCCGGGAAGGTTCTTCTTCGAGAGAGGATATGCGGCAAGGATGGTCAGAATCATCGACACCACAGTCTTCACGAGCATCAGGATAATGGAGAAGATGAGAGCCCTGATCATGGACTTGTCATTAAAAACCTTGCGGTAGGCGGCTGAGGTGAAATCAACCGGAATCAGCCCTACCTTTCCCATTGCGATTGCGTCTCTGCCGCTGAAAGACGTTGCGATTATGTTGATGATCGGCAAGAGGACGATGAGAATCACAAGGATGAAGAATAAGGAAAGTATTATCTGGAAAGGACTGAACTTTTTATCGTACGTGTTTGCCATCAGAAAAGGCCCTCCTCTCCGATTTTCTTTGCTATCCTGTTCACTGAAAGGACAAGGACAAGTGCGACGACGGACTGGAAAAGACCGACGGCTGTTGCAAAGTCATAGCGTCCCGACTGAAGACCGAGTCTGTAGGTGTAAAGGCTTATGACATCGCTCGCCTCCTCGACAAGGACGTTCCTCATGAAGTACGGCTTCTCGAACCCGATGGAGAAGATTCTTCCGGTATTCATAATAAGGATTGTGACAATCGTCGGTTTAATCTGAGGCAGCGTCACATGCCATATCCGCCGGAATCTCCCGGCACCGTCGATATACGCTGCGTCATAGAGCTCCTTATTGATTCCGCTGATGGCGGCAAGGTAGACAATCATGCCGTATCCCGTACCCTCCCAGATGCTGGCAAGCCAGTATGTGATTCTCCATCCGTTATTGCTTGTGAGAAAAGGAAGCGGACTACAGTGGAAAATCGAGGTCACTACATTGTTCAAAACGCCGGTCGGAGCGAATACCTGATAGAAGATGCTGGATATAATGACGGTGGAGAGAAAGTGAGGAAGGTATGTTACCCTTTCGACGGCTTTGCTGAGACGCTCGCTCGCCAGTTCATTGAGCATGATTGCGACGATAATCGGAATCGGCCATGTGAAAATCAGGTCGCCGAGCGTCAGGATAAGCGTATTCTTGAGGGAGTTGAAGAATCCGGGCGTCGTAAACAGTTCCTTGAAATACTTGAGGCCGACCCACTTGCTGCCTCTGAGACCTTTGAAGATATTATAGTCCTTAAATGCGGCCGATATTCCGTACATCGGACCGTACTTGAAGATGAGAAAATAAGACACAGGCAAAACCAGCATCAGGTAGAGAGGGATATACCTCTTCATCGTTGAGCGTTTGATTTTAGCTTTCCCTTTCATCAGATTCCTTCCTTCAGAGCTTCTGTCCCTTCGATGACCGCCATCATCGCAAGGCCCTGGCCGTACTGCATCGGCCTGATCGGAATATTCCTGTAATGATCGAGGTCATGTCCGACATTGGTTCCATATGATACGTTGAGAACAGTTCCGTCTTTGTCGATCTGGCCGTAGAGTGCATCCAGTCCCCTTTCTGCCGTATCAAGGTATTCCTTCCCGATATACTCCATACGGACAGCTTTAAAGATACCGGCAGAGAATCCCGCCGTTGCGGATGACTCGAGATAGCTTGTCGGATCATTTATCAGAGTATGCCAGAGTCCGCTTTCATCCTGATACTTCGCAAGGCTCTCGATCTGGGATGCTAACGCATTGATAAGCATCCTTTTCACAGGTTCATCGGGATTCACGATGTCTATGAATTCGGGGATGAAGACAGTAATCCATGCGTTTCCGCGGCCCCAGAGAGCGTCGGCGTAGTTGTCTCTGTTATCATAGCTCCATGCATGGTACCACAGGCCGGTTTTAGTGTCGGTGAGGTACTTCATATGAAGCAGTGTCTGGTAGAGAGCCTCATCAACCCAGTCCTTCCGTCCAAAAAGCTTTCCCGCTTTAGCAAGAAAAAGACAGGTCATGAAGAGTGTGTCATCCCATAAATCGCCGTGGTTGTCGAGCTGCGCATGCTTGTGCTGGATTCCGCCCTCGGGAGTCCGGGGCATGTCGTTCATAATCCAGCAGGCAAGATCTGTCAGCACCTTTTTCCATTCTCCGTTTTCCTGCGTTTCATAAAGGAAGGCCATAGTCAGAAACGGAGTTACGGTGTTTACATTTCTCGGAGGTAGCCCGATCTTCAGGCGTGAATCATACCATAATCTGAGTTCATCCAGAATCTTTTCGTCTTTTGAGTATACATACTGCTTCCACAGTCCGAAGAGCCCGATTCCGTGAGGCCAGTCCCAGGCAGCAAGCGAACGGGAACTCTTATCATCCCATCCCAGGCTTTGAAGATTCTCCAGATAGCTTTCATCTATATAGAAGAGAGAATCCTTCAGCTTTTTCTCCAATCTCGCCGCTTTTTCTTCGTGGCTCATCATAAGGCCCGACCTCCAATCTTTTTTATCACGTGTAAACACATTTTTATTCTCAAACTGTATTCCCTGTTTGTCAAGGAAAAATATCTGTTTACATTTTCATACTTTGCTAAAGCAATTCATTTAAACTACTATAAAGAATCCTTGCGTTTTATGATTTACAGGTGTTAAAATAATTAAAGCTTTACTCACTCTCTTTACGTAGTGCATAAAAGCAAAGGAAGTCTATAATGAAACGAACCATTTTCCTTCAGAATTCTGATGCCGTATGGCTTAAGGGAAATCTGCACAGTCACACAGTAAACTCTGACGGCAATCTGACGCCGGAGGAGATGAAGGAGGCTTACCTTCACCACGGCTACGATTTCCTCGCCGTCACTGACCACGACATATATACAGATACAAGGCACCTTACTGACGAGCATTTCACAATGATTCAGGGCATTGAACAGTACAACAACTCCGCCGTCGGAGATAAGGACATCCACGTTCATTACCTTTGGGCAGACACAATCGAAGGCATAAAGGACAAAGATGTCATACACCTCCGGGAGCGTACCGCTCAATGCGGTGTCCCCTATATGTATGAAATGAAGAGAAAGGGGGCTTTTGTTCAGATCAACCATCCACACTGGTCGATGATCAATATTACCGACATTGGAAGTGAACATCCGTTCGATGCAGTCGAAATAATGAACTACGGAACGGAATGGCTGGAAAACATGGGGAACGGAGTCGTCTTCTGGACGGAAATGCTCTTCAGGGGCGACAGGGTCTGGGGAACAGGAGGTGATGACAACCACAACCATCACCCTCTGGATTCGATGTACAGCGACTCATTCGGAGGGTTCACAGTAGTCAAGGCAAGAGATAGAAGTCCGGAAGCCATAATGGAAGCCCTCAAGAGCGGAAGTTTTTATACTTCCACAGGACCGGAGATCTACGATTTCTACATCGAGGATGATATGGTGCACATCAAGTGCTCTCCATGCGAGAAGATTTACATAAGCTGTCAGTGGAGACCGTACCAGAGGATACTCGGCCGTCATGTCACAGAATTCCACACGCATCTCAAAGGCAAAGGTGAGAAATTTATCCGTTGCGAATGCATGGACGCCCGCGGGAGGAGCGCATGGTCCAACCCCATCTATCTTGATTAAGGAGAAGAAGAATGAACATCAAGTGCATACACGAATACAATCTTGGGATAAAACTTGGACAATGCAGATCAGTACCAGTAGCTTTAGGAAAGGGAAAAGAGGCCGGAATCCTCTTCGTCTATTCTTCCCAGCCGAACATTGACCCGTGGCCGGAACTCTTCGACTATCCGAAGGATACACTGAAGATGGCCCTTTACACTGAAAGCGGAAAAAGACTCTGGATGAGAGATCTCGGCACCGGAGAAATCCCGGGGGTATGGTATGTGCCGTTCATATCCTTCGACCTCGACGAAGACGGGGTTGATGAGATATGGTTTCTCAACAACCTCAATCCCCATCTCCCCTTCAGCCTCAATGCAAGATTCCTCGAAAGAATTGATCCCCTAAGCGGAGAGACGACAGGACAGTGGAAGTGGCCTGACAACACTATCGACGACACAATGTCCCATTCATACCGCTTCTATATCACCGGAGGCTATGCCCACGGAAAACCGGTACTCGTATGTGCGCAGGGAACCTACCGGGACATGTACCTCCAGGGACATGACCTTAAGAACGGAGAACTGGAGAAACGGTGGGATATAAAGATACCTTATGACGACAAGGGAGCACGCGCGAGTCACCTCTGTCCTGTCCTCGACTTCGACAGAGACGGAGTAGACGAACTCTTCTGGGGCGAACGCCTTATAAGCCTCGATGACGGCCACGAACTCTTCTGTGCCGACAAGGGCAGGTATCTGGGACACTCGGATGTCGTGGTTCCTTTTGAAGACGAAGACGGAAAAAGATATATCTACACAATAAGAGAGGACTACGAACAGGAAGGAGAGCCCAGGGTCGTGACCTTCGACGAGAGGGGCAACAGGTTCTGGAGCGCAGTCCCCTCTGTCGGTCATATGCACAACGGATGGCAGGCGATTATCGGCCCCGGACACAGAAGAATCTCTATGGCCATGCGAATAACCCGCAGAGTCATCAACCATGCAATCGTCGACACAGAACCTGAAGACTTCATCTTCGATGCTCTGACGGGAGAGGAACTCCATGACGTCTTCCCTTTCAAGGCCAGCGAGTTCATGCCTCTGGATTTCAACGGCGACGGATATCATGAATTCTATGCCGATGAGAGCAAGGGAAAATATTACGGCAGCGTCCTCGACAGAGACGGAAATATCCTGGCATATCTCGGAGAAGGCCGTACCGTAAGAGAGGGAAAGGTTATAAACCATCCCGGAGAAACCCTAATGCTTTTCTACCCTGAAGAAGGAAAAGTAAGAATATGGGGGGATGAAGATGCCGAAGAATGTGAATTTGCAAGAAAAAGATATTCCCATCCATACCAGTTTGCTATGCAACATTTCATGGGAACAGGATACAATCACTATCACAGTCACATAAGCTGTGGCATGTGAGGGGAATATTTTGATGACAACTGAAGAACTTGCAAAGCTCATAGGCGTATCGAGAGTTACCGTATCGAAAGTGATAAACGGGGCTGACGGAGTGTCGGAAAAGACAGCCAACAAGGTCAGGGAATACATCGATAAGCTGAACTTCGTACCCAACAGCGGTGCTCGCAGTCTCGTTGGAAAAAAAGAACGAATCATCGGCCTCTTCTCAGCCTACTCCGAATCCAACTCGGGAGCAGGCGAAAACATCACGAGCCACTTCGCCACGGAAATGATCAACCTGGTCGTCAGCGAGGCTCAGAAGAAGGACTACAAGACACTTGTCCAGCTTACGAAAGGGACAAATGAAATAAGAGAAATCGAGCACATGCTTCAGAGTCAGATGGTCAGCGGCGCAATCCTTCTCGGTTATGATACCGGGAATGGGGAAATAACTGCTCTTGCCGAAAAGGACTACCCTCTTGTTCTTGTAAACCAGGAACGCGATTCCTTCCGCCGGAATGTAGCTGTCGTCAACATGGATGACCAGGCGTCGGCAGTATTCGCCATCGCAAAACTTGTGCAGTACGGACACAGAGATATTCTCTACCTGGGGTGCAACAGACACAGACTTCCCGCCATCCACCGTAACGAAGGAGTGGCTTCTGCGAAGATAAAGTTCCAGGAATACATAGACAGACTTACGGAAATCGACTGCAACTTCGACGAAAACCTCGCCTATTCAAAGGTAAAGGAACTCTACAGCGGAGACGAAAACAAGCCTACCGGTATATTTGCAGCAAACGACCTTATGGCAATAGGGGCAATGAATGCTCTGAAAGACCTCTCTTTCAAAATCCCGGAAGACGTATCTGTCATCGGCTTCGATGACATCTCGATATCACGGTACCTCACGCCCAAGCTTACAACGATGCACTGCGATTTCAAGAGAATTGCTGCTGCCTGTGTAGAATCCGTAATATCACTGATTAACGGAACGGAAACAGAGAGGCACAAGGAACTGCCTGTCGAATTCATGGAAAGAGAGACACTCGGATATGCAAAAACTGATAGTAATCAGCATTGATGCTCTTACTTCTGAAGACATCGTAAGAGCCGGCAATACGCCGAACCTCAACCGTCTGATCGAGAGCGGCTCATACGTAAAAGCCGTAAACGGAATTTACCCTTCGCTGACTCATCCGTGCCATGCCACAATCATTACGGGAATGACTCCCGGCGTGCATGGAATAATCTCAAACCATGATTATTCAAAACCGGGTCTGCCCTGGTTCAATGCCCTGAGGGACCTTAAGTGTCCTTCCGTAATAGACCATTTCAAGCAGCACGGACTCAGTGTCGCCTGCTGCAGATGGCCGGTTACTGCCGGAGGATCCGACAAAATAGATTACCTGATTCCGGAAGTCACAAACGAAGACGAAATAAGAAGAGACTGTCTCGGCCGTTACCTGGAAATATCCTCCCCTTCTCTGGAAGGTATTATCAGAAAGAATATCGGCATTCTGAAAGGAAAGAAACAGCCGGAGGAAGATTTCTTTTCAACAGCCTGCAGCATAGAAATCATCCGAACTTTCAAGCCTGATGTCCTTTTCACACATCCCGCCTGCGTTGATACATTCAAGCACCGCACAGGAATCGCCAGCGAAGAAACCCTCCGTATGGTCCGGCTTGCCGACAGAATGGTCGGTGACATCATCGATGCCGTAGAAGAAGCAGGCTTATTTGACCAGACTGCATTTGTAGTTCTGAGCGACCACGGACACATGAAAGTCGAGAGGGAGATAGCATTGAACGAAATCTTCCGCCGTGACGGAATGGAAGGAAGAATCTCGGCGAACGAATGCGGTCACAGTGCACAGATATATATCAAGGGAATCGATGAAAAGACAGCTCGGGATTACCTCTCCATGAAAGCTTCTGACCCAAAGACAGGCATCGGAAGAATCTTCACAAAAGATGAACTGCTGTCCCGATATGGAATCTTCGGAGGTTTCAGCTTCATGGTTGAAAGCGACGACCGGACTCAGTTCTCGAATGCTCTGTACTGTGATATCGAAACGAGGACCACTGTCGATGACCACCACGGAGTATCAACCCACGGACATATGCCGGAAAAATACCCAAAGCCCGTCTTCATTGCATCGGGTGCAGGCATAGCTCACAAGCTCATCGACGAAGAGAGTATGCTGAAGGAGGCCCCTACATTCCTGAAGGTTTTCGGCATAGAAGCCTCCGGATACGAACCCCCTCTTGATATTTTCTACTCCTGACTATGCACTTTTGGACTTCAAACGACACATCAACCCAAATAACTCCTTTGTATATAAAGAGAAATAAGATTATTGAGCGGCTGAAAAAGGAATAATTTTGTCCTCTTTAATCGTGATCTTTCATCTGAATCGCACTTACCGGGATTTTTCCAAAGACATCCCCGCTTTAATATCTTCTGCAGCCTGTTTTCTGAATCATTTCACAGTCAGATTCCCTGTCGATGAGGAGACCGAGATCAGATGATCGCCGCTTCCTATTGTGAAGACGCCTTCGGAATACGACAGGAGCCCATCGTAGCAGAGGTTACCGTTCTTAGATTTGTATTTCAGAGCTGTGTTCCCGGGAAGCGATGAGAAGTATACATCTCCTGTTGTCGTCTTTATGTTTCCGTCAGAGGGAGACACGTGGGAAAGAGAGACAAGGCCGGTTGTTGTCTCGATATTGAATACCTCCGTATCGAAAGAATCGACTTTTATGTCTCCGCTTGATGACGCAATCACAGCCTGACTGGAAGAGAGAGAAGATATCTCGATATTGCCGCTTGAGGCCGAAAGAGCGGCAGAAGAAGCGGAGAGAGATGATATTGTGATATCACCGGTCACGACCTTTACATCAGCGTGTCCGTCGACGGAGAGGGACGACGATTCGACATTTCCGACAGAAGTATTGATAGAGAGGCTCCCGGCCTTACCCGAAAGAGATATGTCGCCTGACGAGGATTTGAAACAAGCGTCGCCGGGAACTGTAAATTCCCCGAGTCTGACGTTTCCGCTTGAGACATTCAGCAGTGCACTGCCGCATTCCATCTTTCCGATTTCCACCTTTCCCGATACTGTGGAGAGCTCTGCCTTTGCTGCAGTTATACTCCCGACGCTCAAGTCTCCTGTGACGCTCTTCAGCGACAGCTCTCCGATAAGGGTTATGTCACCGGTATGGATGGAGCCCGTGGTGGATTCCAGGCTGAGACTGCTTCCTGTGAAATCCGCGAGGGTAACATCACCGGCAGACAAGACGATTGTGAGAGAAAGGCCGGAAGGGATTTCAAGCCTGAGAGGCTTCCCTTTTTCACGCGTGAACTTGTATCCGCCTGCACAGAACTCGACATAAAGGACGCCGTCTCTGACGAGAATGTGCATTTTCTCGTCGTCGCTGAGCCCC
Organism: Clostridium sp. AM49-4BH; assembly: GCA_963626925.1. Classification (GTDB taxonomy): domain Bacteria; phylum Spirochaetota; class Spirochaetia; order Sphaerochaetales; family Sphaerochaetaceae; genus Ornithospirochaeta. The sequence goes on along the minus strand of CAVFZO010000008.1, from coordinate 26,292 downwards.
GGGATGTTCTCCCGCACAGAGACAGCAAGGTCCCCGCCCTCTTCGACTGTAATATCCCCGCTTCTCCATCGGACGACGACGCTCTTTATGCTGCCGTCCCCGTTCGAGAATTCTCCGGCTGCCTCATAGTCGGCGGCATTCTCATAGTTGTCGTAGATGAACCAGTCCCTGTTCTCCTTCTCTTTCGTCTCTTTTGAACCGAAGGCGGAGAGAAATGATATGATGACAACGACGAAGATAAAAACAGATACAGCAATTCTTCTCATGGCTGCCTCCTCTCTTTCTTTATCCGGGGCGGTAACCGGCAAGATTGTTTCTGACTTTATTATACAGTATTTCCACAATCACCAAAGGGAAATAAGCATGAGAAGAAGAGACGACCCGGAGGCCGTCTCTCTTCTATTTCAACAGTTTGAAGAATCCCAGAGCATAGAATCCTATGAGTATGGAGAGGAAGACGAAGACAACGGCTCCGAAGATGATGAGCTTTCTTATAAGAGCCTCGCTCTCCGCCTCCTTCCTTTTCTTCTCCTCTTCCGGGGACATCATTTCTTCTTGAGGTATTTGACGGAGTCGAGAGCGACTGCCGCGATGAGAATGACACCCTTGAATACGAACTGGAGGTTCGTGTCGATTCCGAGGAATGTGAGTGCATATGTCATACCCTGGAAGATGAGTACGCCGATTACAGCTCCGCTTATCTTTCCTATACCGCCGCTGAACGAGATACCGCCGACGACACATGCCGCGATTGCGTCAAGTTCGAATCCCTGTCCCGTACCTGCAGACGTATTTGCTCTGAATGCCTCGAGGAATGCACCGCAGCCGTAGAGTATGCCGGCCATGACGAATATGAGAAGCGTTGTCCTGAATACGTTTATACCCGATACTGCAGCTGCCTCGGAATTGCCGCCGACAGCATACATGTTCTTTCCGAAAACTGTCTTGTTCCAGATGAACCATACGACGATGATGGCACAAATTGCAGGAATGATGAGCTTCGGGAATGTGATGAGGTCACGTCCTATATAACCGAGAACCCATCGTCCTCCGAGAAGATCCTTGATGGAGCTGTCGATCGAGCCCGTCGGCGTTCCGCTTGTTCCGAAGAAGAGGAGACCGTAGATGATGAGCTGCGTCGAGAGCGTCGTGATGAACGGATGGATCTTGAGCTTGGCTGTGAAGAATCCGGCAAATGTCGTGAACATCACACAGAGTATGATCGAGAGACAGAGGGCGATGATGACTCTGAGGGCCATCGGTATTGCGTCGAAATTCCACGGACCCATTCCGAAGAACGTTACGATGTTCGTTCCTCTGTGGAGGAGAAGAGACGTCGTGACGGAACCCAGTGCGACCATTCGTCCGATGGAGAGGTCTGTACCTGCCAGGAGTATGAGTCCTGCTACTCCAAGTGCATAGAACATTCTCGTAGCCGACTGTTCAAGAATCGTAAGGATATTCGGAATCGTGAACAGGTTCGAATTGACTTTTATAGGAGCAAGGATGATACAGACGATAAAGAAGATTCCGATGGCGATGTAGAGGCCGTTTGCAAGGAAGAACTTCTGGGGGGAGAATGTCGCCCTGTAGTTCTTCGCCTTCAGCGTTCTGTCCTCCATGAAGTTGGTCTTGCCGCCGCGGAGTACTCTGTTCTCCTGTACATGATTGATGTAGATCTGGTTCATGTACGCCTTGCTGGCACTGACGGCGTCGTTACGTCTGTTCTTCGCTTCATTGAGGTGGGATTTTTCCTCATACTTTGCAATGGCGATTTCTTCTTTCAGCATCGCCGGGTCGCTGACCTTCGCCTTGATGTCCTGGATATCCCTCTCGCTTTCTGCAGTTATTCTCTTAACCTCTTCGGCGTAGACTCTTCTTGCCTCTTCAATCTTGGCTTTTTCTTCCCGTACGACCTCAACCTCGAAGCTCTTGTAGAGCTCGTTGGAGTAAGCGACGGCCTCCTTCGAGAGCGTCTTGATCTCATCGCGGTTTCTGTCGCGTACTTCCTTAGCCTGAGCAAGGGACTTCTCGAGAGAAGCGATGAGCTTCTCCTTCTTTTCCTTCGAGAGGGCCTTGTTGCGCTTTATGGCACCGATTTCCTCGCCTATTGCAATGATTTTATATTCACCGTCCTCTCTCAGGGAGACAAGCTTCTCCTCGAATGCGGTAAGTTTTTCGTCCCTGTCAGCTATTTTCCTGATTTCTTCCATGATCACACATCCTCCTCTTACAGATACTTGGCTGAGAGCCTCAGAAGCTCTTCCTGATTTGTCTCTTTCGTGTTCACGATACCGGACAACCTATGGTTGGACATAACTGCTATTCTATTTGTAATACCCAGAATCTCGGGCATCTCGGAGGAAACGACTATGATTGTCTTACCCTCCCTCGCCATCTGGATTATGAGCTGATAGATTTCATATTTGGCTCCGACGTCGATACCGCGCGTCGGTTCATCCATCAAAAAGACATCGGGAGAACGTTCTATCCACTTTCCGATGATGACCTTCTGCTGGTTTCCTCCCGAGAGAGCCGTGATAAGCTCGGTAGTGGAGACGCACTTGGTCTTCATCTGTTCGATTCTCCTCTTCGTCGCCTTGTACATTTTCCTCGGGGAAACCTGCCCTTTCTCCTTGTATGCATGCATGTTCGTTATACATGTATTGAATTCGAGCGTGCCTTTGGCGAACATGCCGTTGACCTTCCTCTCCTCCGTAACAAGTGCGAAGTTGTTGTCCATGGCATCCCTGGATGATCTGAATGTCATTCTCTTTCCGTCAACAAAGACTCCTCCGGAAGAGAGAGTCCTGACGCCGAAGAGAGTTTCGAGAAGCTCGCTGCGTCCCGCTCCGACAAGGCCGTAGAGGCCGAAGATCTCTCCCTTTTTCACTGTGAATGAGATATCCTGAAGAATGGGATTGAACTTCGTGCGGAGGTTCTCGACTCTGAGATAGTCCTCTCCCGGCTTGTTGTTGACCTCCGGGAAGCGCTGGTCGAGGGAACGTCCGACCATCTGTGCGACGAGTTCCTTCATGTTGGTCTCTTCCACCGGCTTGCATGATATGAGCTTACCGTCCCTGAGTACTGCGACATCGTCACAGATTTCGAAGATTTCATCCATCTTGTGGGAGATGTAAATGAATGAGATACCTTTTTCCTTGAGTTCCCTGATGATGGAGAAAAGTTTCTGTACCTCACGTTCAGTCAGCGATGAGGTGGGCTCGTCGAGTACTATGAGCTTTGCGTCATAGCTGACGGCCTTGGCAATTTCGACCATCTGGCGCTGCGAGACGCTCATGGTCCTCATGATGGTGTGCGGGTCGACGGTCATCTTCAATGAGCCGAATATCCTGTTGGCCTCCCTCTCCATCTTGCCTTCATCGACCATTCCGTGCTTCACGGGATAGCGGCCGAGGAATAGGTTGTCGACGACACTGCGGTCGAGGCACTGGTTGAGTTCCTGGTGTACCATGGCAACACCGTTCTCCAGTGCTTCCTTCGGATCCTTGAAGTCCACAGGGTAACCGCCGAGAAAGAAGTCGCCCTCGTCCTTTGCGTAGATGCCGAAGAGACACTTCATCATCGTAGACTTTCCGGCTCCGTTTTCACCCATAAGACCGAGAACATGTCCCTTCTCGACCTTCAGGTTTATTCCTTCCAGAACCCTGTTCTTTCCGAAGGCTTTGGATAATTTCTTTATTTCTAGAACAATTTCTGCCATTTAGCCCCTCATCTTGTTTTTTGAAAAGCATGCCCGGCCATGAGGCGAGGCATGCCGTAATTGATTCTCGTCAGATAAGCTGATCAGTACTTGAGCTTGTCAAGGTAGTCAGGAGCGGAGTTTGTCTTGACGAGGTTGATGGCATAAGCATCGAACGAGCTGAGGTTCGTGAATCTGTCGAGACATACCGATTCGCTCTGGCCGTCACCTGCAACAACTGTAAGATCGATGTTGAGGAGAGGAGCATAGTACTGGAGAGCCGGGAGGTAAGAGGATGAAAGGAAGTTGTCGGATGCGTTGTAAAGAGTAAGGAGGACCTTCTTCTTTTCAGCTGTCGTCTGCTTGATTCCTGCATCTCTGTTACCAGCTGTATACTGCTGCCAGTTGGAAGCGTTTACGCCGGAGTTAGCAGCCATGACTGCCTTCTGCTCTGCCCAGTAAGCGACAGGAGCGGAGATCTTGTTGCCGTACTGATCGGGTTCTGTGATTCCCTTTGTATAGACATCGGATCCCGTGAGACCGTCGAGGAGGTTTCTGAGAACCTGGAGAGTAGCTGTTGCCTGAGCGTCGACGTTCTGGGAAACAGTACCTGTGAGCTTGCCCGCTCCGATTGCCTCGATAGCGTCTGCGTTAGCATCGTAACCGAAGATAGGAACGCCTGCGGGGTAGTTGGAAGCCTGGAGACAGCCCATTGCCATACCGTCGTTGTTGGAAACGACCATGTCAAGCTGCTTGTCATACTTTGTAGCCCATCCGCCCATTGCTTCTGTAGCTGCGTTGGCATTCCATGTTGAACCGTCGAGACCTGTCATTGCCTTGCTCTCGAGCTCGACAACCTTGAGTGTCTTTCCTCCGACAACAACAGAACCTTCCTTGCTGACGCCCGGGTCTGTAGAACCGTTCCATGTTCCGAGAGCCTTCCTGATACCTTCTGTTCTTGCCTTGGAGTCGTTGTGTCCGACGTCGCCGATGCAGAGAACGTAGCCGATGATGCCGTCGCCGTTGCGGTCTACGACTGCCGGATCAGCAGAAGCGAGGTATTCCGTGATGAGCTGTCCCTGGACAGCGCCGCCTGCTGCAGCATCGAAGCCGACATAGTATGTGGAAGCGTTCCAGTTCATGGATTCCATGTCGATAACGCCTGTTGTCGGATCGGAAGGCTGTCTGTTGTAGAATACAACCGGCTTGTCCTTGTTTGCGACTACAGCTGCCTCACCTGCGCCCTGTGCGAAAAGAGAGAAAGCAAGAGCAAAGAGGGTCAGTAAAACGAATAGTTTCTTCATACGTAAAATCTCCTTTTTTGCGTGTATGTGGATTTATTTTAGTAGCCGTATTCCAAAAAAGAAAACAAAATTTTTCAACATTTTTGACGCTTTCGATATCCTTTTATACAAGTTAAAAAGTGAAAAATCGACGCATTTGGCAGAATAAAGCAATCATTTTTCAGAATAGATAAATAATTCTCTTATTTTTTGGGTATACCTAAATATCTGCGCTCTGTTTTGCGCATCCGGATGTGAGGAAGATGACAGACAGGCTGTATAACAAAAACGACAGAGGATGCCCGAAAAGGGCTGAGAGAGCCCTCTTGCGGACGGCGGGAAACAGGAAACGCCCGGAGACCCGGGCGCCGCGCTTGTTAATTCTGGTTTTCTATAAGGACAAATGATCAATAGCCCTGCTGGCACATAGCATCGGCAACCTTCTTGAAGCCTGCAATGTTTGCACCCTTTACGTAGTCGATGTAACCGTCTGCACATCTGCCTTCTCTGACGCATGCAGCGTGGATGTTCTTCATGATGCCGTGGAGCTTTTCGTCAACTTCCTTTGCATCCCAGTTATAGTGCATTGCGTTCTGGCTCATCTCGAGACCCGATACTGCAACGCCGCCTGCGTTTGCAGCCTTGCCGGGAGCAAACGGGATTCTTGCCTTCTGGAATGCCGCAATAGCTTCCGGCGAGCAGCCCATGTTGCTTGTCTCGATTACATACTTGACGCCGTTTGCGATAAGCATTTCTGCATCCTCGCCTCTGAGCTCGTTCTGGAGAGCGCACGGGAATGCCATGTCGACCTTGACCTCCCAGGGCTTCTTTCCGGGGACGAACTTGGCACCGAACTTCTCGGCATACGGAGCGACGACATCGTTGTTGGATGCCCTCAGTTCAAGCATGTATGCAATCTTTTCGGGGGTGTTGATTCCTTCCTCGTCGAGGACATATCCATCGGGACCGGAAATCGTGACAACTTTTGCGCCGAGCTCTGTCGCCTTCGTGACAGCACCCCATGCCACGTTGCCGAAGCCGGATACTGCGATTCTCTTTCCTTCGAAGGAGTCGCCGTGTTCCCTTAGCATCTCATTAGCGAAGTACATTGTTCCGAAACCTGTAGCCTCGGGTCTGATGAGCGAGCCGCCCCATCCCCAGCCCTTTCCTGTAAGGACACCGGTGTTCTCGTCTCTCAGTCTCTTGTACTGGCCGTACATGAATCCGATTTCTCTTCCGCCGACTCCGAGATCTCCTGCCGGAACGTCTGTGTCGGGTCCGATATATTTCTGCAGTTCCGTCATGAAGGAACGGCAGAATCTCATGATTTCAGCGTCGCTCTTTCCCTTCGGATAGAAGTCCGAGCCGCCCTTTGCGCCGCCCATCGGGAGTGTTGTGAGAGAGTTCTTGAAAATCTGTTCGAAGCCGAGGAACTTGAGTGTTCCGAGTGTTACGTTGGCATGGAATCTGAGTCCGCCCTTATATGGTCCGATAGCATTGTTGAACTGGACTCTGTAGCCTCTGTTGACCTGAATCTCGTGGTTGTCATCCTCCCATTCGACCTTGAAGCTGATGACTCTGTCGGGTTCGACGATTCTGTCGAGAATCTTGTTCTTGAGATACAGCGGATTTGAATTGACTGTATCGATTACAGATTCGATGACTTCTCTAGCAGCCTGGATGAATTCCGGCTGTGCAGGGTTCTTTCTTTCGAGCTCTGCCATGAATGTATTAAGATCGTACATAGTAATCTCCTTATTACTGCATATAAGCGTAAATCCACTTTTTGTATCAGTCAATCTTTATTTTATCTTCAATTTTTCTTTGTTATTTTAATTATATCTTTATTTTTTCCTCAATTTTTTGACGATATCCTAAGGTTTTTACATTATCCTCAATTTTTCGCTGTTTTTTTTATTTTCTTTTAATACAATAACTTGGCAAATTCAATCAGGAATTGTCTCATCCCCTTTTTTGCCGTATGATTAAAAAAGGACGGAAAGGAGGGTGTCATGTTTTCCTCATCAGAGAAGAGCGAAGTGAAGAAAAATGCAAGAGTCATAGACTTCCACTCCCATGTCCTTCCCGGACTTGACGACGGAAGCAGATGCACAGAGATGTCAGTCGAAATGCTGAAGGCGACGTACTCCGGTAAGATACGGCGCCTTGTCGCAACGCCCCATTTCTATCCCGAGCGCACCGGCCTCGAAACATTCCTTCAAAGACGAAGTGAAGCGGTGGAAAGACTTCTTTCATCTTATAATAAGGATGATATGCCCGTAGTCTACCTCGGTGCCGAAGTTGCATACTATCCCTCGATTGGTGAGGGAGGGACCATTAAAAAACTCTGCATAGAAGGAACGGAGACGATTCTCATCGAAATGCCATTCTCACGCTGGTCAAACTTCGACATAGAAAACATATTGAAGGTGAAGAACGAGCTCGGTCTCAATGTCGTGATCGCCCATATAGAAAGATATATGGATTACCAGAAAAAAGAGACACTCCCCCTTCTCGTGGAGAAAGGTATCCGCATACAGTCAAACAGCGAGTTCTTCCTATCCTCCAGAAGGGAGGCGCTGAAGCTCCTTGAAAAGGATTATATACACATCCTCGGTTCCGATATGCACAACACGACGACAAGGAGTCAGACGCTCCCCGAAGCGAGGGACCTCATCAGGAAGAAACTCGGAGAAGAGTACATCCGCCGTATACTCATGAACACGAAGGCCCTCCTCGAGGGTGCTGTAGCTATGGATACCAGGAGTTAAATGAGACTAACTCTTTTCATTCATCCCCTTTTTCCGTAAACTACGGCCATGAAGTATGCCATAATCGTCGTTTTCTGTTTTCTGTACTGGGGAATCTGCTTTCTCGCAACAGGTTCAGACAAAAAGAATCTCAGAGGGCTGAGATCTTACCCCGAGAGCGTTCAGAAGAGAGTGAGGGAAGAGGGCCTTGTCAAAGGGGAAAAGAAGGCCCCTTCAATCCCGTCCATCCTCATCAGCAACACGCTGCTCTTCACCATCGTCTTCTCCGTCATCGGCCTCGTATTCCGAAAGACGCTTGCCTTCGAGGGATATCTCGATGCATTTCTCTACTTTCTCATCTTCGGCGAGGCTCTTGGGCTCTTCGACCTCGTTATCATCGATTTGTTATGGTGGCGGAACACGAAGCGCATCAGGTTCTCGTTCATCCCCGATAAGAGTGAATACCGGAATCCGGAGAAGCACCTTGCTTCATTCTGGAGAGGAATCCCCCTCTTCGCCGCCGTTGCCGCCCTCACGGCCCTTATCGTGACGCTCCTCTGATAATCAGAAGATGTCGATCTTCTCGGGTGCCGTGCTGCGGTACCAGCGCTTTATTGCAGGAAGGAAGAGCACTGCTGCAAGAGAAACAAGAACTCCGGCCGAGACAAAAGGCTTCGTCAGCATCTCCTTTCCGAAACTTCCCGCAATGAGGGAGACGACGTGAGCAAACGGATTGAGAGAATAGAGCAGCCTCATCACACCACCCTCTTTCCCATAGTCGCCGTAGAATGGCGTGATCATCACTATGATCATATAAATCATGTTGATTACCGGTGATGCGATATTAGGATTGCGAAAGAGTCCTCCGAGCACCATCGACAATGCCGAGAGAAACAGAACGCAGGCAGGAAGGGAGATGAGAAGCAGAAGAACATCCACACCCCTTCCCGTAACAAGATTAAGGATTATGAGAAGCGCCAGAAACGGAAGCGAGAGAGATGCATGATAGAGGCACCCTCCCATGTGGACGAAGAGAGGCCTTACCCTGAAGACGGCATACTGTTCGAAGGCCGTGACGGATGAGCTCTGTGCTATCATGGAAGCCTCCATGTTGATGAAGAGGGAGATAAGCATCGAGGTAAAGAGCCCTGTCGAATATGTCCCTCTCTCCATCACTGAGCCTGCCGACGTGAGACTTATGAGAAGGTATGAGACGGGGAATATGATGACGAGCATCAGATACTGAAGAAGGAAGAATCTCAGATTCTTGAAGTTGATCCACATGCTGGTGGAGATTGTCCTGAACATTACTCCGCCTCCTTTTTCAATATGGAAATCAGTCCGTCGTAGAATGCGGGATGTTCGCATTTGAGAACTGTGATAGTGACGGAAGCTGAAAGACAATCGAGAAGACTGATCATAGAGGAAAGATTGCCGGTAACAACGGAAAAGACGCCGTTTTCACATGTGTAACTGCAGTCCAGGCTTTCAAGAACCTTCACCGTCTGTTCTCTCTTATCTGTGCGGAGCGTACAGTGACAGTATTCATTCTGCACTTCTTCCGGAAGGCCGGAGAAGATGACACTCCCCCTTTTAAGAACGACGAGCTTTGTGGAGAGCTTCCTCACTTCCGAGATGTCGTGCGACGAGAGAAGAATCGCACATCCCCTCGCCCTTTCCTCTTCGACAAGGCGCCAGACAAGTTCCTTCGTCACGACGTCGACAGCGCTTGTCACTTCGTCCATTACGAGATTCTCAGCTTCCTGCACAAGAAGCGACGCAAATGAAAGAAGCTTCCGCTGTCCTCCGGAAAGGGTGTATGCAGGCTGTGAGGAAATGTCTGAGAGGCCTGTTCTTTCGAGAGTTCGTACAATCCTCTCTCCTGCCTCCCTCTTCGGAATTCCCAGATACTTCATCGTTACAAGGAGATGCTCCCTGACAGTGAGGGCAGGATAGAGAGCCGGCATCTGGGGAACGTATGCTGTGTTATCGGGGGCGCCGTATCTGCCGTCGATGAGAATCCTCCCCTCTCCGGGGGAAATGACACCGAGAATCTGACGGATGAGCGTTGTCTTCCCGCTTCCGTTGGGCCCGACAAGCGCGACTGTCTCGCCGTTATTGACGGTGAACGAGATGTTGTCATTGGCCTTTATTCCGCCGGGATATGTCTTCGAGACATTCTTTATTTCTATCATAGCACTGCCCTTCCTTTTCAAGCGGTGTCATCACAGCGCTTAAAGGATACAGGAGGCATCAGAGAAGAGTCAAATGATGATTTTGGCAGGAAGCTTTCCTCACTAGATATCATCCCCCTCATTATCTATAATGACAGGGAGGAAAAGAGATGATTAACCTGCTTTACAAGATATCTGTCTGGGTTCTCGCAGCCCTTCTTCTGGTAATGATTGTCCTTATTTCGATCGTAGGCGTCGAGGAGAGTACGCTCACCGTGCTGGGGTGGATCACCACCTTCTTCCTCCTCTCGTCCGTCGTCCTCTTCGTATTGAAGAGACAGAAGAAATAATATCAATGTACTACCAACTGGACGAAACCTGGATTCCCTTCTCATCTTTGATGCTCAAGCATATCTACAACGTCCTCCTGATCTGCTCGGACTACGACAGGTTCATGCTCGAAGAGGACGGAAGGGTCGAGGAGGAACTCTACAAAGAGTATACGTCGCTGGGACTGAGTAATCCGCCGAAGATCACCCACACGAACAACGAAAAGGAAGCTCTCTCCGCCCTTAAAAGCCAGAACTTCGACCTCGTCATATCGATGCTGGACCTGGGCTCCGGAAGAGTCGAGGCGCTGGCGAAAGATTGCAAGAGCTACAATCCCTCACTTCCCTTCATCGCCCTCTCCCCCTCACCCGACCACAGAAAGGCCAAGGTTCTGAAGGGCGAGAACTGCCCTTATATAGACTACCTCTTCTACTGGCTCGGAAACCCCTCTCTTTTCCTTGCGATGATCAAGCTCATCGAGGACGCAATCAACATCGACCACGATACAGAGGAGGCAGACGTCGAGGTCATCCTCTTCGTCGAAGACTCCGTCCGCTTCATTTCATCATACCTTCCCGAGATATATACACTTCTCATCAAGCAGAACAGGGCCTCCATTATCGAAGCCCTCAATGACTGGGGAACGAAGCTGAGGATGAGGGGAAGGCCGAAGATTGTACTGGCACGCACCTACGACGAAGCCGTAAAGATCTACAACAAATACAGGGAGAACATTCTTGGTGTTATCACCGACCTCTCGTTCCCGTCCCCCGAGGGGAAGGACGGTGCGGGAGAAAGACTCACGCTCTATGTCAAGAAAGACAATCCGGAGCTTCCCGTTCTCATACAGTCGACTGATATAGATGGCAGGATGTCGGCGGCAAAGGTCGGCGCAGACTTCATCTGGAAGCTCTCTCCCGACAGATATTTCGAACTCTCCGAATACTTCACTGAAAAATACAACTTCGGGCCCTTCAGATTCATCGATCCCAAGAGCGGAAACACCATAGCAACGGCTTCCAACATGAAGGAGCTCCAGGAGACCATGATGAGGGTCCCTCTCGACTCGTTCGCCTACCATGTAAGACGCAACGACTTCTCACGCTGGCTGAGAGGTCAGTCGCTCTTCTCGCTTGCATCGACTCTCAAGCCGATTACGGCAGACAGAGACGGATCGGATGCGGAGAAGAAGCGCACTCTCATCTACCAGACGATAAAGAAGTTCAGAAAGGAGAGGACGAGAGGAAGCATTGCCGAGTTCAGAAGAGACAGCTATGACGAGACCTTCCTCTTCTCAAGACTCGGAAAGGGCTCGCTCGGAGGAAAGGGCCGCGGGCTGGCATTCCTCGCAACTGAAATGAAAGCCTCACGCATCAGTGAAAAGTATCCTTCGGTATATCTTTCGATTCCACGGACCATCGCAGTCTCTACCGAGATATTCGATTCCTTCCTTACTCTCAACAATTTCACACCAGGTGATTTTACAGATATGGAGGATGGGGAGATACTGAATGATTTCCTCAAGGCGGAAGTCCCCTCCTCTTTCAGACTCGACATGAAGAGAGTCATCGAGGTCATACATGTCCCGATGTCGGTGCGCTCATCGTCTCTTCTCGAGGACAGCCACTTCCATCCCTTCGCAGGTGTGTACGAGACATGCATGATTCCGAACACCGGAAGCGACGAGGATAGGCTTGAGGATCTTCTCAAAGCCGTCAAGACAGTATGGGCGTCGACATACTTCTACCGTGCACGCGAATACCTTAAACATACCGGACACGCAGTAGAAGAAGAGAAGATGGCAGTCGTCATACAGCAGATTACGGGCTCCTGGCACGGAAATTGGTGGATGCCTAATATATCGGGAGTTGCAAGAAGTCTCGACTACTACCCCGTCGGAAACAGAACGGCGGAGGACGGACTGGGAATGCTTGCATTCGGTATGGGAAAGACAGTCGTTGATGAAGGAACAGCCTTTCGCTTCTGTCCTGCAAAACCCCAGATCCCGGTAACATCACTCTCGGGGCGCTCCTCTCAGCAGCGTAAGTTCTACGCACTCGACAGGACGGTTCCCTTTGATCCTGAGAAGGACATAGACAACCTGGTGCAGCTCGACATGTCCCTTGCCTACGGCATGAACGAGGCTGTGAAGGGAATAATTAGCACGATGCGTCCCGACGGCTTCATGAGCGAGGATCCGAACGATACAGGATTCAAGACCCTCACATTCAACGGCGTCGTCAAATACGGAATGCTTTCGCTTCCCGAGATCATCCACGACATCCTCGAGCTCGGAACAAGAACGATGGCGGAGCCGGTCGAAATCGAGTTCGCCGTCAACACCGAGCATGCGGAGAGACCCGACTTCTCGATCCTCCAGCTGAGGCCCATATCTTCAACGGACCGTTTCGAAGATATCGAGGTGACAGAGAACGACGAAAAAAGCGCTCTCATATATTCACCCCGTGTCATGGGTAACGGCAGAGTAAAGCACATCCGCGATATCGTGATAATCAAGAAGGACAAATTCAAACGCAGCGAAATGAGAAGTATGGCAGCAGAGCTTGAGGAGATGAATGCTTTCTCCGACGACGAGTATGTCCTCGTGGCGGCCGGAAGGCTGGGATCCTCCGACAGCTGGCTCGGCATTCCATGCTCCTGGTCCCAGATATCGAAAGCACATGTCATAGTCGAGACGGGAACGGAGGAGATTCAGGCCGAACCCAGCGAAGGCACGCACTTCTTCCAGAACGTCACGAGCCTGGGCTGCCTCTACCTTACGGTCAATCCCCTTCTCGGAAACGGAAGAATCGAATATGAGAAAATCTACACACTTCCCCTCGTGAAGGAAACAGAACATTTTGTACGTCTGTCATCCCCCTCTCCCTTCATAGTAAAGGCAGACGGAAGAGAAGGAAGAGCGGTTGTTCTCGAGGAGGATGCAGAATGACGGAACTTGCACTCCCTGCAGGGAGCCTCTCCACGGCACTGACGGCCTTCCAGAACGGAGCCGATGCAGTATATTTCGGGCTCAGAGAGTTCTCGGCCAGAAAAGGGGCCGTCAACTTCTCGATAGAGGATCTTTCCAGAATAAGGCGCTACGCACTCGATAACGGAAAGAAAATCTATGTGACAATCAACACCCTCATAGACGACGCCTCGATAAAGAGGGTTCTCCCACTTCTCGACAGAGTCGCATTCTACGGCAACGACGGAGTCATAATACAGGACCCGGGTCTTGTGGAAATTATCAGGAAAGACTATCCGGAACTGAAACTGCACGGCTCGACGCAGCTTGCCGTGCACACAGTGGAAGGCGTAAAGGAACTGCAGGACCTGGGCTTCGAAAGAGTTGTACTGTCGCGTGAGCTGACAATGAAGGAAATCGAAAACATCCGGACAAAGTGTCCCGATATAGAACTCAAGGTATTCATACACGGCGCACTCTGCTACGGCTTTTCGGGACTGTGCTCAGCATCTTATCTCAAATGCGGACGCTCGGCAAACGGAGGGGAGTGTGCACAGATCTGCCGGAGCTGGTTCAAAGACGACACAAAAGGAAAGAAGGGATACTTCTTCAGTATGGAAGACCTCTCTCTCGGAGAGAGGCTGAGAGAGCTGAGAGACATGGGCATCGACAGCGTGAAGGTCGAGGGACGCTTAAAAAGCCCGGAATACACAGCAGCCGCAGCCCGCTACTATCGTGCCGTTCTCGACGGCAGAAGCGTCACAAAGGAAGACGAGGATGCACTGAGAACAACTTTTCTCAGAAAAAGTGGCACAGGGTACTTAGACTACAAAAAGAACCGCCCGTCCCTTCTCAGCGGTGAGTGGCCGGGACATATGGGGCTCCATCTCGGAAAAATCGTCGAAGACAGGGGTTCCTCCTGTTTCCTTGAATCAGAGGAAAGGCTCGAGAACCATGACGGAATACAGTATTTCACACGAGAAGAGTCGACGGGACTCGTCGAAGCAGTCAAGTCTTCGGCCGTTATACGGGGAGTTACGCCGGGAGGCTACATATTAAAGAAGGATACAAAACAAAGTCTTCTCGGAAAGGATTTATACAAAATATCTGATTCAACAAAGCGTGAAAAGATACCAAGCGAGAATATCCCGTTCTACCGCAAGCCCGTAGATATAAGAGTTCGTCTCTATCCCGGACGGATAGAAGCAGAGATGCTGGGGAAGGTCTTTTCTGAGAAAGTCGAAGCGGTGGAATCTGAAAAGAAACGGGATTTTGAAGAAACGCTGAGGCGTCTTTTCTCTGAAAGCGGAACATCGCCATACACACTCGGTACTCTGATCTATGAAAACAATACAGATCTCGAATACCCCTTCGTGCAGCCTTCTCTTCTCAAAGATTTCAGAAGAAAAGTCTACGCTGCATTCCCAGAGCCTTTTTTCGCGACAAGGGAAATCCACAGGCCCCGTCAAACGACGCAGTCTTTCACTCTTCCCGAAAGGTCACTCCTTGTGAAGGATAAGCCCTGGTCGATGGAGGCGACTGAGATTGACGGAAGAAACTACTTCACATTCCCGCCTGTCGATTTCAACGAGGAGAAGACATGGATAGACATGCTCGCTGCTGTGAAAGGCTGCGATAACGTCACCATCGGCCTTAATAACGTCTCCCAGATCAGATTTGCCAAAGCTCATCCCGAGTTCGATTATTTTGCTGACATCTTCCTCTATCTCTCAAACAGATACACACTCTCTCTTCTTCTTGAGGAAATACCCTCATTGAAGGCAGGTTACCTCTGGTTCGAGAGAAAGAATTACGATGGAGAATGGCCTTTCGAGCCGACTGTCATTACAACATACGAGCCCCCTCTCTTTATATCACGCACATGTTTCAGGCATGATGCACTGGGCCTCAGCTGCTCCTCCTGCCCCGGAGAAGCAGATTACCCCATAAGCCAGGGAGACGGGAAATATATGGTAAAAGTACGCAATTGTCTGACTCTGGTGGAGCATATAGTAGAAAACAACTAGCCCCCGGGGTGCATACAGAGGTCTCTCTCGGTTGACAGTTTCCGCTTTACGTGGTTATATAGAATCAGGTTAAGTTTCGGGTACTCCATCCCTGTCCGTATATACACCAAGAGCTAGCTTTTTCGGCTAGCTCTGTTTTTATTAATTCGATTCATTCTTTTTTCTCTTTCGGATTAAAGGAAATAAACACGTTGCATTGTTTACTCTCCCTCTCCCGTTTTCTTCTCGACTTCATCAAGAAAATAAGACCACAGAGTATCCTTCGGAGGCGGAGCGGTAATTGTAATCTCCTCCTTCCTCACAGGATGGATGAATGTAATCCTTCTTGCGTGTAGTGATATGCCACCATCGGGATTACTACGTTCGGCTCCGTACTTGAGGTCGCCCTTGATATGCAATCCGACAGCCTTGAGCTGTGCTCTGATCTGATGATGGCGCCCCGTATGAAGCTCTATCTCGAGAAGATGATACCTCTCGGATGATGCAAGAAGCGTGTAGCTGAGCTTTGCCTCCCGGCTGCCCTTTACTTCACTTCTGTATGCCGTACTCTTGTTGAGACGGCTGTCACGCACTATGTAGTGTACGAGCGTTCCCTCGTCCTCCGGAGGTCTTCTGTCGACAATCGCCCAGTAGGTCTTTCTAATGCCGCCCCCGCTTCTGAACATCTCGTTGAGTCTCACGAGAGCCTTCTCTGTCTTTGCATAGACGACGATTCCGCTTGTCGGACGGTCGAGGCGGTGCGGGATGCCGAGATAGACATTCCCCTTCTTGTCATACGTCACCCTGAGGTATTCCCTGACATCGTCGGCAAGAGTACGGTCTCCCGTCTCATCGCCCTGCACAAGCTCCCCGACAGCCTTGTTGACAACTATCAGATGATTGTCCTCGTAGAGGATCTTATCTTTATCCAGCATTTAAACCTCGTCGAAGAGTGTGGGTTCGGCCTCTTCGCTCGTCTTCGTGTCCTTCGTCTGCTTGATAGTCAGCTTCTCGAGTTCCTTCGTCGTCAGCTGATTGCCCTGTCCGGATGATGTCTTGAGGACCTTGAAATCGGCAAATCGGAAGGTCTCCTCCGTCACCCTGTACTTCAATCCTTCCTTGTACTTGACACTGATGATGGCGCTCTTGAAGAGACTTATCTTCTTGATCTTCGCCTTCTCGGGAACGGTCTGATAGGTCTTGTCGAGGGAGAACGCCGCAATCTGGAAACGCTTGATCATCCAGACCTTCTTGTCTCCTATCCTGTCACGGTAGATTATCGTGAAGATCTCCTGGCTGATGACCTCCTTGTCTCCGTAGTTGATGTAGAAGATGCCTTCCTTGCCTGCAAAAACCTTGTCAGTAACCGACACGACACGGTATTCACCGTTGTTCTTCATATAGAAAATCTTGTCGAAGGAACTTACCTTCAGGAGGCTCTCCCCCGTCTTGACGCTCGTTCCGAGATAACCGGTTTCGATATCGTATCTGACGTCAAGATTTCTGACGGCGACTTCCTTCGCTGTCTTCTTCTCAATCAGACCGACTGTCGTCTTTCTTCTGCATTCCTTCTTGTTGAACATGCCCTCCAGGTCCGTCAGGTAATCCTCGGCGTAGTCGATGATGTGGTCAAGCTTGTACTGGCATGCCTCTATGTTGCCGTTGATTTCGGCAATCTCGGCTTTATTCTTCTCGATGTCGAAGAGCGATATTCTCCTGATTGGAATCTTGAGGAGTGTATCGATATCATCGGGGGAGATTGGAGTGTCTCCGAGCTCTGCCATGAAGGGTTTGAAGCCGTCGACTACGGCCTTGTTGACCTTCTCTGCTGTATCTTTGTTCTCTATCTTCTTGTATATTCTCTCCTCGATGAAGATACGCTCCATAGTCCTCGCCCTCAGCTTCTCCCTGAGGTGGGTCATCTCGATATTGAGCTCCTGTGTAAGAACGGAGACAAGATGAGAGGCATGGAAGGTAATCATCTCGCTGATACCGACCTGCCTGGGAAGGTTATCGACTATTACAAGAGGATTGAGGGCTATCTTCTTCTGGCAGTCTGTTGTTGCATAGAGAATATCTATCATATCCTCCGAGTAGACGCCTCTCTGCCAGCATATCTCTATATTGGCCTTCTCCGCCGTATAGTCAGTGATGGATGCTATCTTGAGCTGACCCTTGCTGTCTGCCTTCTTTATCGAATCAATCAGGGCCGAGGATGTGACTTCGAAGGGAAGTTCCTCGATGATGACCTTCTTGGGGTCTTGTGCATTGATCTTCGCCCTTACTGTAACAGAGCCCCTGCCGTCGTCATACTGACTTACATCAACGATTCCCCCTGTCGGGAAATCGGGATAGATTTCGAACGGCTCCCCTCTCAGGGCCTTCTTCTGGCATTCGAGAACCTCGAGTATGTTGTGTGGAAGAATCTTCGTCGACATGCCGACTGCGATGCCGCTCGTGCCGGTAATCGCGACAACGGGAACCTTCGCCTGGAAGACCACCGGCTCCTTGTTTCTTCCGTCGTATGTATCGACGTACTCTGTTATCTCGGGAGAATAGAGGACCTTCTTCGCAAAGGGCTTGAGACGGCACTCTATGTATCGTCCGGCAGCGGCGCGGTCGCCCGTGAGGATGTTGCCGAAGTTTCCCTGACCCTCGATGAAAAGACCGTCGTTCTCGATATTGACGAGAGCCTCAGATATCGAAGCATCACCGTGGGGATGACATTTCATCGTCTCTCCGACCACCGTCGCAACCTTGTTGAAACGTCCGTCGTCTATCTTTAAAAGCGTGTGTATTATACGGCGCTGTACAGGTTTGAAGCCGTCGAGGAGGTCGGGGATGGCCCTTTCCCTGATGACATATGATGCATATTCAAGGTAGTAATCCTTATATAGTCGTTCCGCTTTGGCCATCAGATTAAGTTCTCCATGATGAATTCTCTTCTCGTCGGGGTGTTGTCACCCATGTAGAACGAAAGGTCGTTCTTTATCTCAGCCAGGTTCTCGTATGTGACGGGGAGGAGTTTGATGTTCTCTCCGATGAAATCCTTGAATTCCGAAGGACTGATCTCCCCCAGTCCCTTGAACCTGGTAACCTCTGCTCCGCGTATTTTCGAGAGAGCCTCATCCCGCTCCTTCTCGGAGTAGCAGTAGACATTCTCCTTCTTGTTCCTCACTCTGAAGAGAGGTGTCTCGAGAATGTAGAGTCTCCCCTGGTTGATGATATCCTCGAAGTAGGTGAAGAAGTATGTCATGAGGAGTATGCGGATATGGAAGCCGTCGACATCGGCATCGGTTGCTATGACGACCTTTCCGTACCGCAGGTTCTCGGTGCTGTCCTCGATGCCGAGGGCGATCATCATATTGTAGAGTTCCTCGTTGTTATATATCTCGATACGCTTCTTCCCGTATACGTTGACGATCTTACCTCTGAGGGCGAAGACGGCCTGGGTATCGGCGTTGCGGCTCTTCGTGATAGTTCCGGCGGCGCTGTCTCCCTCGGTGAGGAAGATCATCGAGTTCTCCGCATCGTCCTTATGGGCCTGCGGGTAGGAGTTCAGATGATAGCGGCACTCCTTGAGCTTCGGGATATTGATTGCGACACGCTTGCTCTTCTCCTTTGCGCCGTTCTTGAGAGCGGCCTCCTCCTTGTGCACGCGTTCGTTGTTGATGATCTTGTCCTCGAGGCCCTTCGCAATCTCCTTGTTCTTCATAAGGGCGTCGACGACGGCCTCCTTGACTTCGGCCACTATCCAGCTCCTGACATCGGTGTTGCCGAGCTTGTTCTTCGTCTGGCTCTCGAAGACGGGATTCATGATCTTGATGGCGACCGTCGCCACGATACCGTCCCTGATTTCGGGGG
This sequence comes from Clostridium sp. AM49-4BH, assembly GCA_963626925.1. Taxonomy (GTDB): domain Bacteria; phylum Spirochaetota; class Spirochaetia; order Sphaerochaetales; family Sphaerochaetaceae; genus Ornithospirochaeta. The sequence continues at coordinate 7,214 of CAVFZO010000008.1, read as the reverse complement.
CGGCCCATGACTTATGGAAGAATTCGTTTATACCCTTGAGGATTCCTTCCTTGAATGCAGCCTCGTGCGTTCCTCCGTCGGAGGTGTACTGGCCGTTGACGTAGCTGTGGTACTTCTCGCCGTAGCCGTCGGTATGTGTGAAGGAGAACTCGAGGTGCTGGTTCTTGAAGTTTATGAGAGGATAGAGTCCCGTGTCCCCGAGAGTCTTCTTCACGAGATCCATCAGTCCCCCCTGCGAGCGGATTATCTTCTTGTTGAAGTCGATTGTGAGACCCTTGTTGAGGTAGGCATAGTTCCAGAGTCTCTCCGTCACGAATTCTTCGTTGTAGGCATATTCACCGAAGATATCACGGCTGTCGTCGGGGATGAACGAGACAAGTGTGCCGTTGGCCTCCTCAGTCTTTCCCGAGTTCTTCTTCTTGAGAACACCGCGCTGGAATGAGGCATACATGAATTCCCCGTCTCTGTAGCTCGTTATTTCAAAGAACCTGCTGAGTGCGTTGACGGCCTTGGTGCCGACGCCGTTGAGTCCGACGGAATACTGGAAGGCTTCATTGTCGTATTTTGCACCCGTATTGATGACGGATACACATTCGATGACCTTCTTGAGCGGAATGCCGCGGCCGAAGTCTCTTACCGAACATTTATTGCCCTCGAGCGTCACACTGATACGCGAGCCGTGTCCTTCCATGAACTCGTCGATTGAATTGTCTATAACCTCTTTGAGAAGAATGTAGATCCCGTCATCGGGATGGCTTCCGTTGCCGAGCCTTCCGATATACATTCCCGGGCGCTGTCGGATATGCTCGATACTCGACAGTGTCCTTATATTACTTTCATCATATGCCATATAATCTGATTATAGCCTGATTTTTTGAGTGATATCAAATATTTGCATTTATTTTTTTGCCTTAATCAGCCGTCCCTATAAAGGGCGGCTCTTATGGCATTTTGTTTTCTTTGTTGTTATACTCACCGCATGAGCAAGTATCCATTTGATAAAATAGAGCCCAAGTGGCAGAAGTACTGGGAAGAAAACAAGACATTCAGGACAATCGAGGATGAAAGCGTCCCGAAGGACAGAAGGGCATACGTCCTCGATATGTTCCCGTACCCGTCGGGAGCCGGCCTTCATGTCGGACACCCCGAAGGATACACTGCGACAGATATCTATTCACGCTATCTGAGGATGAACGGCTACAACGTCCTCCATCCCATGGGATTCGACTCATTCGGACTGCCTGCCGAGAACTATGCCATCAAGACGGGAACACACCCCTATGTAACTACACAGCGCAACATAGAGAACTTCCGCCGTCAGATCAAATCCCTCGGCTTCTCATACGACTGGGACAGAGAAATCAGTACCTGTGACGAGGACTACTACCGCTGGACACAGTGGATCTTCCTCCAGCTCTACAAGAAGGGTCTTGCATATGAGGCATTCACTCCTATCAACTGGTGTCCCTCCTGCAAGACGGGACTTGCCAACGAGGAGGTGAAGGAAGGAAGGTGCGAGCGCTGCGGATCGAAGGTCGAGAAGAAGAACATCAGACAGTGGATGCTCAGAATAACGGCTTATGCCGACAAGCTCCTCGACGGACTTGACGACCTCGACTGGCCGGAATCCGTAAAAGCCATGCAGCGCAACTGGATCGGACGCAGTGAAGGTGCTTCCGTTCTCTTCAAACTCGAAAACAGCGACGAGACTCTCGAAGTCTATACGACACGCTGCGACACACTATTCGGTGCCACATACATGGTAATCGCCCCCGAGCATCCGTTGAGGGAGAAGCTCACGACTCCAGAGCAGAAGGAAGCTGTTGAAAAGTACATTGACGAGGTAAAGCACAAGTCGGACCTCGAGAGAACCGACCTTGCAAAGGAGAAGACCGGCGTCTTCTCCGGATCCTATGCCATCAACCCCCTCAGCGGAAAGAAGCTCCCCATCTGGATAGCAGACTACGTACTCATCTCATACGGCACCGGTGCCATCATGGCCGTTCCGGCTCACGACGAGAGAGACTGGGAATTTGCAAAGAAATTCAACCTCCCGATAGTCGAAGTTCTGAAGAGTGAGGTCGACGTACAGACGCAGGCGTGGACAGAGGACGGCGAGCACGTCAATTCCGAATGGCTCGACGGTCTTAATAAAAAAGATGCCATTGAAAAGGTTCTTGCATACCTTGAAGAACATAAATGCGGTCATAAGGCCGTCAATTACAAACTCAGAGACTGGGTCTTCTCACGTCAGCGCTACTGGGGAGAGCCCATTCCTCTCGTACACTGCCCCAAGTGCGGAATCGTACCGCTTCCGGAGGACCAGCTTCCGCTGACACTTCCCGAGGTCAAAAAGTATGAACCCAGCGGAACGGGAGACAGCCCGCTGAGCAAGGTCGACGAGTGGGTCAACTGCCGCTGTCCCGAGTGCGGAGGAGAGGCTAAGAGGGAGACGAACACGATGCCGCAGTGGGCGGGATCATGCTGGTACTTTTTGAGATACATCGACCCGAAGAACACAGAGCGCTTCGTCGGAGAGGAGGAAGAGAAATACTGGATGCCGGTATCTCTGTATGTCGGCGGTGCAGAGCATGCGGTGCTCCACCTTCTCTATTCACGCTTCTGGCACCATGTTCTCTATGACCTGGGCTACCTTTCAACTCCCGAGCCCTTCCAGAGGCTTGTAAACCAGGGCATGATCACATCCTTCGCCTACCAGAGAAAGAACAAGGTGCTCGTTCCGTCGGACAGCGTTGTCGAGAAGGACGGAAAGTACTATGCACAGGACGACGGAGAGGAACTGACACAGGTCATCGCAAAGATGAGCAAGTCACTCAAGAACGTCATCAACCCCGACGATTACATCCGTGACTACGGTGCAGACTCCGTCAGAATGTATGAGATGTTCATGGGACCCCTTACGGAGAGCAAACCCTGGGCGACTGCAGGCTTCATCGGAGTCTACCGCTTCATCGAGAAGGTATGGAAGCTTGCAACAGAGAAGGAGATCAAGGATGAGGCTCCGTCAAAGGAACTCGACTGTCTCATGCATAAGACGATAAAGAAGGTCACAGAAGATACAGCAACTCTCAACTTCAATACCGCCATATCGCAGATGATGGTATTCGTAAACGAGCTCACACGCGCGCCGTACCTTCCCGAAGTCTGTCTGAAGAACCTCGTTCTCCTGCTCTCTCCCTACACTCCGCACCTGGCGGAGGAACTCTGGGAGATGCTGGGACATGAGAGCAGCGTATCGAAAGAGAAGTGGCCGACATACGACGAGGAGAAGACGAAAGACGACACTATCACACTCGTCGTACAGATCAACGGCAAGGTGAGAAGCAAGATTTCAATGCCCGCAACGGCGACAAAAGAAGAACTTCTTGCTGCTGCAAGGGCGGATGAGACCGTAAAGAAGTGGACGGACGGAAAGGAAACGGTGAAGGAAATCGTCGTTCCCGGAAAGCTTGTGAACATCGTCGTAAAGGGATGATACGAGGAGGCCGGAAAGGCCTCCTTACAGATGATATGTCAGACAACAAAGAAAACTACAAACGGGGTCTCATTGACGGCCTCAGCGTCGCCGTCGGCTATTTTGCCGTCTCCTTCACGCTCGGAATAAACGCTTCGAATGTGGGGATCAAGTGGTATCAGAGTGCACTGATGAGCGCCCTCAACTACACATCCGCAGGTCAGGCTGCAGCGATAGACATCATGGCGGAAGGGGGCTCGGTGTGGGTCCTCGCCGTCTCGACAGTCGTCATCAACCTCCGCTACCTTCTGATGAGTGCGGCCCTTGCCGTGAGGCTCTCCCCTTCCACTGGAACAGCGGAGCGGATGCTGGTGGCAATGGGTGTCACCGATGAGATATTCGGCCTTGCCTCCTCCCGCAGATACCCACTCAATCCGATGTACAACGTCGGCGCAATGTCCGTTGCATGTCCGGGATGGGTACTCGGGACGGCACTCGGCGGTGTGATGGGCGAAATACTTCCCTCCGTCCTCACATCAGCGCTTTCCCTCGCCCTCTACGCAATGTTTCTTGCGATAATCATCCCTCCCGCAAAGGAGAACCCGGTAATAGCGGGGGCTGTCATCGTCTCGATGCTTCTCAGTCTCTCTTTTGATAAAATCGATGCACTTTCCGGCGTATCGTCGGGAATGAGGGTAATCATCATTACGATAGTCGTTGCATCCCTCTCTGCCGTCTTCTTTCCGATAAAGGAAAACACACTGGAGAAAATCGATGAGTGACACTTACATCTACATCTCGATAGCCGCAATAGCAGTTGTCACATACCTTATAAGGGTGATCCCTCTTCTTGTGCTCAAGAAGCCCATCAGGAACGTATTCTTCCGTTCCTTTCTCTTCTACGCACCCTATGTGACGCTGGCGGCCCTCACATTCCCTGCAATCCTCGGCGCCACAGGCTCGTTCATCCCTTCACTCGTCGGCTTTGTCACTGCAGTAATAATATCATTTCTGGGATGGGGACTTCCGCTTACAGCAGCAATAAGCTGCATAAGCGCACTTGTTACGCTTCTTATCTTGTGAGGAACCTCAGTCCTCGTCACTCTCCACGACCTTCGCAAGTCCCCCCTTGCTTGTCTCTCTGTAGAGGGATGGAATTGCAGTTCCCGTTTCCATCATGACTTCGACAACATCATCGAAGCTGACCTTATGGCGGCCGTCACTCATGAGAGCGAAGGACGCATGGTCGATGGCTCTCATTGCAGCCATTGCATTACGCTCGATGCACGGTACCTGAACAAGCCCCATCAAAGGGTCGCATGTGAGTCCCAGATGATGCTCGAGTCCCATCTCCGCCGCATATTCAACCTGATGGACAGAGCCTCCGAGAAGCTGTGTCGCAGCGGCTCCCGCCATTGCACATGCGACTCCGACTTCTCCCTGGCAGCCTACTTCGGCACCGCTTATGGACCCGTTCGACTTCACTATATTCCCCACAAGTCCTGCCGTGAGAATCGCCCTCTGTATTCTTATCTCGGGAACCTTGTATTCCTGCTGGAGGTAATAGAGGACACCGGGAAGAACACCACAGCTTCCGCATGTCGGAGCGGTGACTATCCTGCCGCCTCCTGCGTTCTCCTCACTGACGGCAAGTGCGAATGAAAGGGCCCGGGATGTGTTTCCGAGACTTCCGGCAAAATCGACGGACTTTGCGTGCGAAAGACATGCCTTTCTCTGGAGCTTGAGCCCTCCGGGGAGAACACCCTCATTCTCCAGTCCCCTCTTTATGGCGGCCTTCATGACCTCCCATACCTCGCCGGCATAGTCAAGGATGGACTCGCCCTCGTACTCCACTGCAACCTCCCACATCTGATAGCCGTGGTAGTCACAGTAGTTGAGCATCTTCTCCATATCCCCCAGGATGAGGAAGGGATAGACAGTGTCGTCAGCCTCCCCCTTCTCTCCTTCCTTGACAATCTTTCCTCCGCCTACGGAGTAATAGGTATCTGAAATGTCTCCCGATATGAATGTGACTGCATTGGGATGAAACGGCTTGAACTCCGTCGGATGCCAGCTGATCCCGGTCTCGATTCCGTTGTCCTTCATCACGGACAGAATGGCTTTGTCTGTAAGGTGGCCCTTGCCAGTTGCGGCAAGCGAGCCGTAAAGCTCGACACCGACGCTCTTTACGCCGGAATGTTCCCTGATAAATCTTTCTGCAGCACTTCTGGGTCCCATCGTATGTGAAGAGGACGGCCCGTAGCCTATTCTGTAGAGTTCCCTTAGCGATTCCATAGCCGTATTTTAGGATGAAAGATGTCTCTCTTCAACACCATTTGGGCTTCGCCTTGTGCCTAACCCTGTATTCTCCGTCGTCTGTCAGTACTATCTCGAGCATCATCGCCCTGTCCTCGTTCAGGTAATACCATACACCGGGAAGAAGCGACAGCGTCTCCCCGTCTCCTGTTGAATACAGTGTGAACGAGTATGAATGGGAGAAAAGGCTCACCCAGTAACCGCTGAGAACGCCGTCAAGTGGGACGTTGAACTTCCGGCTGAGCTTTATCGAACTCTTTGTAAGACTCCCCTCGAAGAGAGAAGCGAGAAAGGCCTCGCGGTTTATCGCCCCGAGGTCCGGGTTATCTCTCTTGAGCGCCTTTATATTGAGCTCTGCAACGCCCTCCGGAAAAGACTCGGCAGCATCGATGAGCATTGCGGCGAAATATCCCCATTCGGCAAGAAGGTACACCTTCCCCTCCTCTCCGCCGTCGGAGAACCCTCCGAAGGGAGAAAGCGTTCCCAGAGGATAGATGGCGAATACGGAGAGCGAGGAGGGGGAGACATCCACGCTCACACTCTTCTCGTCGTAGCCGAGGTACTCCGTATGGACACTCTCTCCGTCGAAGTACCTGAGCTTGTACCACATGCTCTCCCCTGTGACCTGCTCCCAGGTCAGCTCATCGTATAGTGATACCATAACACTCCTCTTTATCTCGGCAGAGCAGGAGACAAGAAGGATGATACAAAGCAAACAACAAAAAATTCTTCTCATACTTATAAAGCAGAATATCTCTCGTTTTTGTCAAAAAAATCGTTCCGGAAAGCAAAGATTTCTGTCCCGTTTTCGTATCTTGACTGCAGTATACTCCGATGTTATGTTACTCTCGAGGCACCAGAATGTTTGTCCGCAGAGATAAAGCGGATACAATGCTGGGTCGTTTTTATTGTCCTCAAGCTGGAAATATTACCTTCATTCATTCCCCTTTACGCCCTTATGGGAGGCTTTTCACACTCTCTCGAACATACATAGTAATTACTGACCTCTGCGATGACGGAGAGAAGTTTGTAATCAATATCGGATGAGGGGCTCACCTTTATTCCACTGAGCATCTGCGAATGGAACTCACGCCCTTTCTTCAAACAGTTCCGACAGAATGTATTACTGCCTTGAAACTTACTCCTGTTACACTTTTATGAGTGAATAATCGGCATGTTTTACACTTTTATGAGGGAATAATTCAATATATGCACATTTTCATAAGGGAATATCATCGCACTTCCTATGAGAGCGAGGCGTCCTGTCCTCAGAATATACTGTTGCCTGGAGATTGCAGTCAGTCGGAGTTATTCCGCCTCGTAATAGTACGAATAGTCAATGCCCTTCATGATTACCTCTCTATGAAGTAAGACAGAGTACCACTTCCATAGGATAGCTTGCTCCCGCATGGTGGTGGGTGAA
>CAVFZO010000007.1:37843-44124 GCA_963626925.1 Clostridium sp. AM49-4BH | reverse complement strand
TTCTTCCGCGAGGAGACAACGTTCAATTGCTTCGTCAAGTCCGAGCTGAAGTTTGCACTCCGTCCTTGCAATTACCATGCAATCTGTGTTGGATGCTGCTTCGAGAGAAGCCTTTACCTTTGCTAACCACACTTTTCTTGATACTGTCGGATGCGTGATTGTACCGTCCTGGGCTCCGCCTCTGAAATCTTCTCCCCACCTGTTGTAGCCTCTGTAGCCTGTTGTGTCATCAAGGGTAAGCGACGAAGCACCTGCGTCAACTAGTCTTTTTGTAAGCCTGTAAGCATGAAGAGGCGTTTCGCCATAGCCGTCATCTGCATCAACACAGACGGGTGTGTCTGAAACATCGGAGATGTAGTCCATTGCACGAACCAGATCATCCGCAGTCATCAATCCGATATCAGGGAGACCACATACCCATTCAGCAAGGGCGCCTCCTGACAACAATGTGGCTTCATAACCTGCTGCTTCTGCGGCTCTCTGAGACATAATGTCCCAGACACATGGAGCAAAAATCTGTTTTTTTGCAACAAGGTCACGAAGTGAAGTCTTTGTTTCCATAATTTCCTCCTTTTTGAGTATCGATCATTGATGTTCTGAATAAAGCATCATGATGTAATAAATGCTGGGATTCGTGTGTGAATCTCAGCAGGACTTCCTGGTTTTATGCATTAGGTTGGGATTTATCTTCAAGTGCGTGTATGCACTTGACTACCATTTCATGGTACGGAACTGCTATCTCGAGATCATGTGCCGCTTCGACGACGGAGCCGCTTATCGTATCGACTTCACTTCGTCTTCCGTCTCTGATATCTGCATAGATGGATGTATAGCCGTCGGGGGCGTTGATGAGAACGGTCTCGACATCGCCGACTACTTCCTCTTCATTGAAATCAAGGCCGAGGGCATTGGCCACAGTCACTGCCTCGTGGCAGAGCTGTCTCATAATCCAGTTGGCATTCTTATCTGTGTGAATGAAGCCGAGAGGAACCTGGAATAGCGCTGTAAGGGATGAGGCTGCCGTGTTTGTGAACATCTTCTTCCAGATCTGCTTCTGGACGTTGTTCTCAGTATGACACTCGAGCCCGCATGCTGTAAATGATTCTGCAATCGGCTTGAGGATATCACTATTGCCGTCAAGAAGGCCGATGCTCGTCATTCCCGAGCCTCCGTGATTGACGAAGCCCGGTCCGATTACCGAAGAGTTGTGCTGAGTGGAGCCGATGATTACATGGAGTCTGTCAGCAAACTTCAAGAGCTTGCTCTCATGACCTGCTCCGTTCTGGAGCGTCATGAGATATGTGTTCTCTCCGATAAGATTTCTGTTGGTCTCGAGAGCAGAGACAGTGAACATTGACTTTACGAATACTATTACGAGGTCCTGGACTCCGAGGCTGGAGGCGTTAGATGTTGCTCTCGGGGTACGGACAGTAACAGAGCCGTCCTTTTCTTTGATTCTGACTCCGTTTGAATTGATTGCATCTACAATAGGCTGATAGAGGTCAACAACTGTGACTGTGTTTTCCTTTGAGAGATATCCTCCGAAGAGGGAACCCATTGCGCCCGCGCCGAGTACTGCGATTTTCATTTCTTGAGGCCTCCAATTTTTGAAATCGGTTTCAATGTACGTCTATTAAACCACAGCTTCTGGCCTGGTGCAATAAAAAGTTTTTAATTTGGACAAAAGAGTGTTTTTGTTTTATTTTTAGTATAATAACCTTTTTAAATAAAAACAGTTAGTGTTATTAAAATCGATATAATACTTTGTAAAATCAGGGTCTTTTGTGAAATAAAGACAAATTATATTTGACAGATTTATATTCAGATTTATAGAATTAGGACTGAAATCGGTTGCACTTGTTGCGTGACGTTGCAGGCACTGTTTTCAGATTATTAACAAGAGGAAGTTGAATATGGTAAGTTGCAGAATCGGACTGGAGTACAAGTATGATTTCAGCGCTCCGAAGTTCAGGACAGCCTTTGCTTTCCTGGAGAGAAAGGATCTGATGGATCTTCCGCTCGGCTGGATCGAGCTTGATAACGGCGTCAGGGCATCTGTTCAGGGATATGAATCCATCAGCCCCGATGAAGGATTCTATGAAACACACGAAAAGTTCTTCGATATCCAGTACGTGGTAAAAGGAAAGGAGTATATCGGTGTTACAGTAAGAGACGGTCTTGAGGTTAAGACACCTTATGATGAATCCGGTGATATCACATTCTACAATGATCCGGAGAGAAAGGAGAGCATGGTTTATCTCGAGGATGGTGATTATATAATCCTTGCCCCGGAGGATGCTCATAAGCCGCGTCTTGCTGCCGGAGAAAAGATGGAAATCAGAAAGATCGTCGTCAAGGTACCGGTCTGAGGAGGATAGTATGGTAAGAAAGTCAGATGAAAAGCAGGTCGACAGGTTCGAGCACAAGTTCGGTGCCGACGGTTATATTACGGTGAGAAGCCTTATCAACTGTGATAAGGAACTCAATGACAAGGGCAGGGTGTTTGCTCATACGACGGTCGCTCCGCACTCCGGTATCGGCTATCACGTCCACAATGGTGATACCGAAATCTATTATGTACTTTCCGGCAAGGCAAGGTACAACGATAACGGAACACTTACGACAATCGAGGCCGGGGACGTGACATTCACACCCAGCGGAACAGGGCATGGAATCGAGAACGACTCCGATGAACCGCTGGATATCATAGCACTCATCATCTACTCGTAATTACCCGGTTTACCGGATCTGTCATCCCCGCAGGCCAGCAGGCTTACGGGGATATTTCTTTGTATGTCCAGAAAATTGGTGCAAAAGAAAGGCTTAGGCGGAGAGGGATCCGGCCTAAGCACAATGGGGGAGAATACTTAATTTATAATCGGGCAATACAGTGGCACTGTCATACATCTATAGGAGGAGATTACTGAATAAACCATTCTCCACTATATTGCCTATAAACCTTTGTTACGAGAAATCAGAGAGGCCCTCGATAGCGTATACTCTGACAGGACACGAATCCAGGCCCTTGATATACATCGGGGCGAAGGAAATGAAGAATGTGTCTGTCTTGAGCTCGTCGAGGTTCTTCAGTACTTCGAGGAATGTGATGTCCTTCGCCATGCAGATGTCATGGAAGGGCTTGACGTCCTCGTTGCTGTTCTCGATTGAGACGCCGTCGCCGAAGCCGACACTCTTTACGCCGTGCTTAACACACCACTCGGCTGTCTCTCCGTTGACGAGAAGTCTCTTGTCATTGGGGCCGTTTGTCTCGGGTGTGAAGGGAGGAAGCTTGTAGACGGAGTCGATAATGATAACATCACCCGGCTTGATTCTTGACCCGAATGCCTTGTCGAGGTCTGCTGCCGAGATATGAGAAAGAGGAGCGAGGGCCTTGAACTCATAGTAGAGAGCTCTTCCCATGAAGGAAACGAGAGGAAGTGCTGATACATCCTTTCCGTCATCAAAGTGATGATAAGGACACTCGCAGTGTGTTCCGAGATGTGTCATTATGTCGACATTTGTGTGATAGTCGGGGATAGGACCGCCTGTATTGAATCTGTCCAGCTTGCATCTTCTTGTCTCTGTAGCCGGATCAACTTTCTTTGTCAAATCAACAACACGTAAATTACCTAGCTGATAAACACTCATGATAGTTCTCCATTTTATTTGCAATCGATTCCAACTGCATTTAAGAAATAAATAGCACCATTATGCACATAAATCAATAAAAAGATTCGCCATTGTGAAAAGATTTTTTGACATGATTGAAATCCATTGCAGTTTTTTCTGCAAGAATTGTAAAATCAAGAAAATTTTACTTGCATTACTGTTTTTCCTTCGTATAATCGGTTTCATAAAAAGTTGCATTCGATTGCAGAAATTCTAGAAATCACGTTTCGAATGTTTTAAATGGAGGATGTCTTGAAGATAGTTGTTCTTGGTGCCGGCGCAATGGGAGCCCTTATCGGAGGGTACCTTTCGAAACACAATGATGTATGGCTTGTCGACATAAGCAAGCCCGTCGTAGATACCATTAATGCGAACGGTATTGTCATAAAAGAAAAGGATGGCACAGATACAGTGCTTTATCCACATGCATGCGTGGATTCCTCGTCAATCGGTAAAGCTAATCTTGTCATCGTATTCGTGAAGTCAATGTTCACTGTAAGCGCACTTCAGACCAACAAGGCCGTCATCGACGACAATACTTATATAATGACTCTCCAGAACGGTGCAGGACACGAGAGCAAACTCCTTCCCTTCGCCGACAGAAGCCATGTTATCATCGGATCCACACAACACAACAGCTCAATCTTGGGCCTTGGCCTTATCAACCACGGAGGGTCGGGCATCACATCAATTGGTCTTCTTGACGGAAACACGAAAGCTCTCAAGCCGATTGCAGACACATTCAATGCCTGCAACCTCGATTGTGTGGCTTCGGACAATGTACAGTGGCAGATATGGCATAAGCTCTTCACGAACACTTCGGCAAGTGCACTCACGGCAATCTACCGTGTTCCGCTCGGAGCAATCACGGCAAACAGTGAATATGACAAGAAGATGCGCACTCTGGCAAAAGAAGCCGTCACAGTCGCCAATGCCCTCGGTCTTGCTTTCGATTACGAAAAGGTCGTGAAAGAAATCGAGGATGTATGTAACAACGCCCCCAACGGCTACACTTCCATCTATTCAGACATCGTGAACGGAAGAAAGACGGAAGTCGATACAATCAGCGGTTCTGTCGTAGAGGCAGCAAAGCAGCTTGGCATCTCCGTTCCATGTCACGAATGGGTTGTGGATACAGTCCACGATATGGAAAAGGCAGAGAAAACGAGAGTATAAGGAGAAGGACATGCAGCATCACGTTATTGTAAAGTTCAATGACAAAGTAAAGGACAAGAAGGCCCTTGCTCTTGAAATTGGGAACCTCTTCAAGGGCATGGCCGGGACAGTCGAGGGTGTTCACTCAGTGAACCCTCATCTCAACTGCATCAACATGGAAAACAGATATGATCTCATGATTATCGTCGACATGGAGAAGAATGCTCTTGAAGCCTATTCGAACAGCCCGATTCATGACAAGTGGATTAATGAATATCCACAGTATCTTACATCAAAAGTAATTATGGATTACGAAGACTAATCCTGATTATAAAGAAAAAAGGAGAAGAGTATGAAAAAATTTTTTGCAATCATGCTTGTTTTATCTTTGGCTTTTGCAGTTTTCGCAAACGGTTCAAGCGAATCAACAGTAGGTTCTGGAATTGCCGGAACAGTCGACAACCCCAGAATCCTCAGGGCTGGTACATCTGTAAGCTATTCAACAGACCCGAATAATGCTTATATCAACTTCGAGAAGGCATTCAATGAGAAGCTCATGGAACTCTCCGGCGGCACAATCGGCTACGAAGTAATCTACGGCGGAGCTCTCGGAAACAACACACAACTCCTCGCTCAGCTCAAGGCAGGAACACTTGACTTCATGCCCACAGGCTTCGACCTTGCAACAAACCTCAAGAATTCTGAGAAGTTCTATGCAATCTCAATGCCTTACGTATTCGAAAACGATGAACAGATGGATGCATTCTTCAAGACAGACCTCTGGGCAGAAATGGTTGAAGACATCAGATCAGCTAATAGCATAAGAATCATCGGACTCATGTGCCACCAGCCAGGCAGAGGCTTCAACACAAAGACAGCAGTCGTTCATCCTTCCGACCTTAAGGGCGTCAAAATGAGAGTTCCTGAGTCAACAGTCCAGATGGACCTCTGGAAGGCAATCGGCGCTTCACCTGTCGTAGTCACAGGTTCTGAACTCTATACGGGCATCGAAAGTGGCATCGCAGACGGACAGGAAAACGACATTGTATCCTCCGTACAGCTTAAGCTCAACGAAGTTGCTCCTTACTACACAGAAGTTGATTACATCAAGCAGGCTTGCCTCCTCTATATGTCAGACGCTACATACCAGAAGATGACAGACCAGGAGAAGGAATGGCTCGAAGAAGCTCGTGCTTATGCGGAGAAAATCGCTACAACATGCTACACAGCTAAGCTCGAGGATGCACGTGAGGCGTTCGCTACAGGAAAAGGTGGCTATGTCGAATATGATGTTGACGAATGGAAGGAGTTCTTCTCCGGTATTGTACACGAAGTATTCGAAGGCAAGTACTTTCCGGAAGGCCTCTACGACAAGATTCAGTCAACTCCATATTAATCAATAAAAAGTTATTTAAGTGGATTGTTGCAACACGTTAGCAATCCACCACCAGTTTCAT
>CAVFZO010000007.1:0-37833 GCA_963626925.1 Clostridium sp. AM49-4BH | reverse complement strand
GTTTCATAGGAGATTGTTATGCTTGAGATTCTTGTAAGAATAAAAGAATCGTACAAGAAGGTAGTACTTGGTTTTTGTTCTATTGTTTCATTTTTAATTCTTGGTGTTAATTTCGTTCAGGTCATTGTTCGTTATTTCACATCCATCTCATTCACAATTACTGAAGATTTAACAATCTTCGGAATGCTCTGGATGATGTCTCTCGGACTCGGCGTCGGATGCCTCTATCATGATCACCTCATCATCAACGTCATTGACTCGATTGTTTCCGAGAAGACACTAAAGAAGATTCTCTTCGTCGAGGATTTCGTAATGTTCGCATTCGGTATCTTCCTCGCTTATGTCGGCTACGAGGCAGCCGTTCTCAATAAGGGATTTGTCCAGTCAATGCTCGGTATCGACGAGGTTCATAAGTATGTTCCCGTCATCGTAGGCGGTATTCTTACATCACTCTCTTGTGTTGAGTGTATCCTCGAACAGATTTGCATCTGGAAAAAGGAAAAGAAAGGAAAGCAGGAGGCAGCAAAATGAGTTCCGTAATTGTCGCTAAACTTTGTGTATTGTTCGGAGTTCTCTTCCTAACGATGTTCCTGAGATTTCCGTTCTTCCTATCATGTTTCTGCGCAGCAATTGCTTATGCAATCGGCTTTCCGGGAGCAATCCCGACATTCGTATTCGGCCAGACATTCGTTCAAGGTGTTTCCAATACGACCTACGCAGCCCTCATCTTCTACTTCTTCCTCGGTTCCGTTCTAAACTATGGAGGAATCGGAGACAGAATCGTCGACTTTGGTAACGCTGCAATTGGACACGTCAAGGGTGCTCTCAGCCACATAAACATCCTTGCATCCATGATTTTCGCAGGTGTTTCCGGATCTGCAATAGCAGACACGGCATCGGTTGGTAACCTTATGATTCCTATGATGAAGAAGCAGGGTTACGACGCCCCGTATTCGGCGGCCGTCACACAACTAAGTTCTATCATCGGGCCTATCATTCCACCGTCAACGACGTTCGTCTTCATCTCTATGATGATGGACCTCTCCGTCAGAAAGCTCTTCCTTGCAGGCCTTGTTCCCGGCATTCTTATGGGTGTTGCAGAACTCGCCTATTCCGTATTCATCTCATACAAAAGAAATTACCCCGGACTCCCGAAGTTCCTCGGCTGGAAGAATCTTTGGAGAGCATTCAAGGAGAACTTCTGGGCACTTATGCTCCCAGTTCTCATCATCGTTTGTCTCACATCAGGAATTGGAACAGTAACTGAAGTCGGAGCTGTTGGATGCATCTTCGCTCTCATCATCTCATGCTTTATCTACAAGGAACTTGATATCAAGGGAATTTGGAATTGCATGATGAAGACAATGGATCAGATGGCATCCTGTCTCGCAATGCTCGGAGCAGTCACCGTATTCATCTGGATTGTCGGTTCAATGAACTTCGGCGCAGCTCTTGGCGCATGGGTCGGAAGCCTCGGTCTCTCGAAGATTGCGGTATTCCTCCTTGCAATGCTCATCATCTTCATCCTAGGTATGATTCTCGAGACAATGGTAATCACCATGATCTTCATTCCTATCCTCGCAACGCCTGTCATTGCAGCAGGTATCGACCCGTATGTATTCGCAGTCGCAGCAGCAATCACATGTGCTCTCGGCCTCAATACACCTCCTGTCGGAACACTTCTGTACCTGACATCGAAGATCGCAGATACATCAGCAATGAAGGTTGCAAAGGAGTCTCTGCCGTTCATCGCCGGCGTCTTGCTTGTCGTCGTTCTTCTGGGCTTCTTCCCCGGAATTGCACTCTGGTACCCCAATACATTCATGGCATAAACAAAAGGCCTCAGTGTGCCTCCACGGCACACTAGGGTCTTCATAAAAGGAGAAAATATCATGTACGCGACACTTTGTTATTTAAGTGATTTTGACGGCGAAAACTTCTGCAAGGACTTCATGGTCGAAGGATCCGAAAAGGAACACCTCGGTGTTGCAGCAGGCAACCTTCCGAGACACATCTCGCTTGGTCTCCCATATGAAGTAAAGGACTGGGATGCCTATCTTAAGTTCGCAGAAAAGTTCGCAGAGAAGCTTTATCCCGTAACAGTAAAGCTCACAGATATGGGCTGCGCTCCAATCGGAGATGTGACAGGTAACTATTCCTTCAAGTTCGAAGAAAACTTCGGCCTTGACCAGCTCAGACTCGACACTGTCCATGCACTGAACTCCGAACTCGGCCTTTCAGTTCCGGAGAAGGACGGTGTCACGGGCTCGAGAGGAATCACACTCGGCTTCGGTACAGCACCGTTTACTTCCTATAAGAAGTATGTTGATGAAGTCGACAGATCTCGCTTCGTCGGAAAGGAAATCTCTTTCGACCAGCTCGGAGTCTTCTACTATGACTCACCAAAGATTACTGCAACATCATTCATCTGCTGCAGAAGATTCAAACTAAACTAAATTAAAGGAGAAATATCTATGAAAACAATGAAATGTGACTACGACAGAGAAAAACACATGTCAATCACCTACGAAGGCGGCGGATTTAAGTATGAATTCATCGCAGACTTCGCAAAGAATCTTCCGGGATATGATTCATACGCATCAATTGCCGGCGGTTTCGTCGACAAGAACGACCACGTTCATCTTATTGCACGTGGCGTGCCAAACCCGCTCGTAGAACTTGACGAGAACGGCAACTGGATTCGTGACTACGGTGCAGGCGCAATCGTAGTTGCACATTTCGGAACTGCAACAAAAGATAACACAGCTCTCGTAACAGATATCCCGATGCACGTTGTCAGAGAAATCGACATTGCTACAGGCAAGGTTCTCATGGAAATGGGCAACAGAGGCAAGGCTTCTGATTCCGGTTTCAACGGCCACTACTATGAAGAGCAAAGAAGACTCGGCAACCTCTATCCTCCAGAGCCATATATGCGCATACCTGGACTCACAGCACTTACAGAAGCTGAGAGAAGCACAGTCGTAAGATGTGCAGGTCCCTTCAACAGACCGACAGACGTCGCACTCGACAGCAAAGGAAGAATCTTCGTCTCCGACGGTTACGGCAACGTTGCAGTACACCGCTTCTCAAGAGATGGAAAGCTCGAGAAGACATGGGGAGGCAAGGGTGACGAACCCGGAAAGTTCCTCATGGTCCATGGCGTAACAGTCGACGTAAAGGATCAGGTATGGGTCTGCGACAGAGACAACAACGCTGTTCATGTCTTCGATGGTGACGGCAATGTTCTTGCTTACTGCAAGGGCAACCTCGGACAGCCTTCAGGTATCGACTCAGACGGAAAGTACATCTACATCGTCGGCCGTGGCGGATATCTCACAATCTTCACACCGGAATTCGAAGTTGTTGCACAGATTGGTTACTTCAACAGCGAACTCAGAGCTCATGACCTCGCTGTCAACTCCAAGGGCGACATCTTCCTCTTCCCGACGACAGCTACAGAAGATCATCAGGTCATCTGCCTCAAGAGAATCAAGTAATCCGAAAAACAGAAAATATTTATAATGGAGCGCGGCGAAAGCTCGCTCCATTGTATTTAAGAAAGGATAACAGCAATGTACAGTTTTAAAAAAGGTGACGAATACAAGTACGACTTCAGCGCAAAGAAGTTCCAGGTTGCATTCAAGTTCCTCGAAAGAAAGGATCTTGCAGAACTCCCTGTCGGCTGGATTGAACTCGAGGAAGGCGTAAAAGCATCAGTTCAGAGATATGACTCCTTTGCATGGGATGCAAACCAGTTCGAGACACACGAGAAGTATTTCGATGTCCAGTATGTCATCGAAGGCATGGAGTACTGCGGTGTATGTTCCAGAGCAGAACTCGGCTCTGTCTCAGTTGCGTATGACGAAGCAAACGACATCGAATTCTATGAAGAACCGAAGCACTGCAGCAAGGTATTCCTCAACGCGGGCGATTCCATCATTCTCGCACCCGAAGATGCTCATAAGCCGAGATGTGCTGTCGACAAGTCAATCCCGATTAAGAAGATTGTCGTAAAGGTTCCGGTCTGAGCTATGCCTTACATTAAAGTAAGAACAAATATGGAGATTAAAAATAAGGAGAGGCTGAAGAGCCTTCTGGGAAAGGTCATCATGACCATTCCCGGTAAAGAAGAATGGATGACGGCAATCTCTCTCGAAGAAAAAGCCGACATGTACTTCGGCGGATCCTCTTCTCCCTGTGCCCTAGTTGACACACTGGTGAATGCAGGAACAGACCTCTCAAAGAATGCAGACTACGGTGAAGCCGTTGTCAGCATGCTCAGTTCAGAATTGGATATACCGAGAAACCGTATCTATGTAATTGTACAGGAACAGGATTTCTGGTATGCAGTAAGTAAATAGGTAACAAAGATGGTACAGCCCCAGACCACGCACAAAAGAAAAAAGATGCTCAACTTCAAACTTACAAGAAAGAATATGGTTATTTTCATTGTTCTTCTCTGTATGATGGTCACTCTCGCTTCAGATATGCCGGTCTGGGCCAAGATTCTAATTACCGTTATCTGTGCTGTTGCCTACTACTTTGTGAAGAAGCCTGACTTCGACTTTTCGAAAGGCGTGAGCCTTGTGCAACAGCATAAGATTGACGAAGCAATCATCTGCTTCGAGAAAGCAATCCGCGGAGACCTCAAGAACGAGGAGAAGCTTGCGATAAGCTCGGTTTACATCCAGTTCGGAAAGGAAGAGGACGGCTTGAAGATTGTCGAAAAGCTTCTGGCTTCCGGACAGCTCAATCACAACATGAAGCTCAGGGCTGCCTCTCTCAAGTCCCTAGCACTCTGGAATCTCAAGAAGAGGGACGAAGCGGTGGTAGTACTCGAAGAAGTTGTCGATAACGGCTACGAGGATGACAACATCCTCTCAACACTTTCCGTATATCTTCTCTCCCAGGATAAGTTCAAAGATGTGAAGAAGTACCTCACCTCCTCCGACTGGAAGGAGATACCGACAGGTCTCCTTGATAGCTACCTCTGGCTCTCCATTGCAGAAGACGACTGGAAGAAGGCAGAGGTAATAACGAAGGAACTAATGGACAGGGATATAAAGTTCCCGGAAGCTTACTATCATCTGGCACTCGTTAGCATTCATCAGAACAGGATATCTAAAGTAAAGGACTATCTAGAGTATTCACTCTCCTCCCCGTTCGTACCTAATGCCGTCATCACTGAAGATTTCATTCAGAAACTCTACAACAAGGTTGCCAATCAAAATGGACTTGAGAAAATTGCTCCGAAACTCGAAGGACACTACAGAGAACTCGCAAAAGGCGACGCAAAGGTGCTCGACCTTCTTGCTTGATTAATAATCTATGGAACTTTCTCTTCTCTTGCGAACTAGAAATGATTGAATTAGAATTTTCATCATCCAACAGACAAGATAGGAATAGAATAATAATTTAAAGGACGTGTGGAAATAAAATGGCTGCAAAGACTAAGGAAAAAGAGAAGAAGCAAGATCCGACAATCTATGAAATAGCAAAGATTGCTGGCGTTTCAGCATCAACAGTATCCAGAGTTATAAACAACTACCCGTACGTTCAGAAGGAAACCAGGGCGAAGGTCCTGAAGATACTTTCAGAGAACAACTACGTGCAGAATGACACAGCCCGCAGCCTCGTGACACAGGCATCAAAGATGGTCGGCATCCTAATAGCGGATGTACGAACAACACACCACACCGACGGAGTCTACTACATTGAACAGGAACTCTCGAAGAACGGCTACACATCAATCATATACAACACAGGGTCCGATCCTGCGACACAAGCAAAGTACATCCAGACTCTCAGCCAGCGCCGTGTCGATGCAGTAGTATTAATGGGATCTGTCTATCAGAATGATAGTGTGCAGAATGCAATCATGGTGTATCTTCCGAATACCCCGATTTCTATCTGCAACGGCTTCATGGACGGGAAGAACATCTACGGTGTCGTGTCAGATGAAAAGAATGGCGTTACTGAAGCAGTGAAGTTACTCTGCGACAAAGGCCACCATCACTTTGCATTTCTGACAAACCATTACACTCCGAGCAACCTCGATAAGCTCGAAGGCTTCAGACTTGGTCTCAAACTCTATGGCAAGGATTACACGAAAGAGGAGATTGTTACAAGAGACAATGTCTCCGACATTCTGAATGCAACAAAGGAACTCATGAAGCGCAAACCGAAAACGGATGCAATCATCTTCGCAGACGACTACATTGCCCTTGCCGGACTTCATGCCCTCGTCGAACTCGGCATCTCAATCCCCGGTCAGGTGGCTGTCATCGGTCTCAACAACTCACGTTATGCCGAGATAAGCAATCCCCCCCTCACAAGTATCGACAATATGCTCTATGATACTAGCCTCATATCCGTAAGAAACCTCCTTGAGGTTCTCAAGGGCGGCAGAGTCAATCATCACATCACCATCGGCTCCGTTATCGTAGAGAGAAGCACGACATAACAACAAAACACCACTGTTAATTAGAAACATGCTCTAGAAGGCTAGGGTACACATGGAACGAAACCAAATCAGCTCTTGTCCAGATACTCATATGCGTCGTTTTTACCGCTAACAATATGGTACTTGACTGATGCCTCAATGGCATCTGGATTTCCTTTTTCAAGGGAATCCAGAATAAGAATATGCTGCGCTATTGCATGACTATAATCATCATTTCGATGAGAAACATATTCTCTTATCCGCATATTATGATCGTTTACAGACATCATAAGTCTGAAAAGAAACTCGTTCTGACAAGCCTTAAGAAAAAGATCATGGAGCCTGTTATCAAGGCCGATATAATAATCACGGTTCTGATCTTCAGCATCATTGTAACCTAAAAACTTTTCCTTAATGTCCTTAACCTCTGCCATATCGATGTTTCTAAAGTAGGTTTTAGCTATATATGGTTCAACCTGCAGTCGGACCTCATAGACCTGGTTGATAAGCTCTCTGGTAATATCGGTAACCACAGTTGATTTTCTAGTATTAACCTTTACAAAGCCATCACGCTCAAGTTGCAGAATAGCTTCCCTCAAAGGTGTCTTACTCACATTAAACTCAACAAGAAGAGCATCAGTAATCTCGGTAGAAGGTGGAAGTTCCATAGAAATAATCTTCTTTTTCAGAGTGTTATATACCTCTTCTGTTTTACCTACCATGCTTGTTCAAATCCCCCTTTATTCAACTATCACTTAAAATTAACTTCTTTTAGGATTGAAATCAACCTTGAAGAGAAAACACCGGACAGGATCTGTCCGGCAATTATCATCTATTATTCTTCCTATCTCTGAACTCTACCTGAGCCGTTTCCATTCATGAGGGTCTCAACTTCTTTTACACTAACGCAATTGAAATCGTATTCGATTGTCTGCTTCAAGCATGAAGCTGCCGTTGCAAACTCTACGGCCTTCTGTGGATCATACCCTTTGCGAAGGGCATAAATGAGGCCACCTCCGAAGCTGTCACCGCCACCTACTCTATCAACGATTCTAATAAGATAGTTCTTGGCTGTATAAGCCTTTTTGCCATCGTAAATCATAGCCGACCAGTTATTGTCTGAAGCTGAAATGGATCCTCGAAGAGTGATTGCCACGTACTTGCACTCAAAGGTCTGGGCAAGCTGGGATGCAACTGACACATATCCTTCGCTGCTGAGTTCACCTTTTTCGATATCTGTATTCTCAGCTTTAATTCCGAACACATCCTTGGCATCTTCTTCATTTGCGATGAGAACATCAACATAAGGAACAAGCTTGGACATAACCTCCTTTGCCTTTGCATTGGACCAGAGGTTCTTTCTGTAGTTGAGATCACAACTGATTGTGATTCCCTTTTCCTTAGCCTTTCTGCAGGCCTCAAGGCAAACCTCAGCAAGACTGTCACTGAGGGCAGGTGTAATGCCTGTCCAGTGGAACCAGTCGGCTCCGTCGAAAATCTTATCCCAATCATAGTCTCCGACTTTCGACTCCGCTACAGCAGAACCAGCCCTGTCGTAGATGACTTTGCTTGCTCTTTGACTGGCGCCCTTCTCCACGAAGTAGATACCAAGTCTCTTTCCTCCCTTGAGCATATACTGTGTGTCGACACCCCAGTGACGCAGGGCATTGCATGCGCTCTGACCGACGGAATTGTCGGGTACGTACGTAACAAAAGCAACATCCTCGCCGTAGTTGGCAAGAGAAACAGCAACATTGGCTTCTCCGCCGGCATATGATGCCATAAAGCAGTCAGCCTGAGGTATTCTTAAATATCCCTCAGGATTTAGACGAAGCATTATTTCACCGAATGTAATAACCTTACTCATTGTTAATTCTCCTATTTTCTGGATTCTTTCCAGACCTTGACAGCCTCTCTTGCGTTCTCCGTAATCTTAGCCCAGTCATGCTCCTGAATCAGAGGTTTCTTTGCAATCCATGTCCCACCTATGGCAATGACCTTATCGTTGGCTGCCCACAAAGGAAGATTATCAAGGGAAACACCTCCGAGAGGAATATATCTGAGTCCGAGGTAAGCATACGGCCCTGCCATTGAATTCAAATACTTGTTGCCTCCGAGCGGTTCTGCAGGGAACAGCTTGAGAACATCGTTTCCCATCTCGACTGCTCCCTCAAGTTCGCTTGCAGTGGCAATTCCGGGAGCAAACGGAAAGCCGACTCTGTCAGCCTCAGTAACGATATTCGGGTTAAATCCCGGAGCAACTCCGAAATGAGCGCCAGCCTTCTTTACAGCCTCGACCTGATCCTTTCTGATGATTGTTCCGATGCCAATCATCATCTCAGGAACGTTCTTTGCTATAAGCTCGATTGACGGCATTGCAGCTGGTGTTCGGAGCGCAAGCTCGATAGCTGTTACACCTCCTTCGACGAGTGCTTTTGCAACAGGTACTGCATCTTCAGCATTCTCGATTTCCAGAACAGCGATTATTCCACGCTTTTCGAGTTCCTTCTTTACTTCATTATTTAAAGCCATTTCTATTCTCCCAGATAAGCCTTTTTGACTTCTTCGTTGTTTCTCAAGTTCTCACAGGTATCAGACATAATAATCTCACCTGTCTGCATAACATATCCTCTGTCAGCGGTCTTGAGTGCGATGTTCGAGTTCTGTTCGACAAAGAGGATTGTTGTCCCATCTTTTCTGATTTTGACGATTGCATCAAAGATTTCCTCAATGATAATCGGGGCAAGACCGAGTGACGGCTCGTCCAGAAGCAGGAGCTTCGGATTTGCGACGAGTGCTCTTGCAATGGCAAGCATCTGCTGCTCGCCTCCACTGAGCGTACCGCCGTCCTGTGCTCGTCTCTCTTCAAGACGGGGAAAAAGCTTGTACATCTTCAGAATGTCTTCCTGTACTCCCTTCTTGTCCTTACGAAGGTAGGCCCCTGTCTTGAGGTTTTCTTCTACTGTAAGCTGTGAGAAGATGTGCCTTCCCTCCAGAACCTGGCAAAGCCCCTTTGCTGCGATATGGTTACCGCTGACATGGTCGATTCTCTCGTCATTGAACCATATTTCCCCTTTTATCCCGCTTGCGGGAAGAAGTCCGGAAATGGCTTGCATCGTCGTGGTCTTTCCTGCACCGTTCGCACCGATGAGAGTTACGATTTCACCTTCATCTACGTGGAGGTCTATACCCTTTACAACTTCAATATTTCCATAAGAATAATGAAAGCCTTTTAATTCAAGAAGTGTGCTCATTTGTTGCTACCTCCACCAAGATATGCTTCGATGACCTTCGGATTGTTCTGGATCTCCTGAGGAGCACCCTCGGCAAGCTTGCTACCGTAATTGAGAACGAAGATCTTGTCTGCGACATTCATGACAAGCTTCATGTCATGCTCGACAAGGAGAACGGTAATACCCTTATTCAGAATCTTTCTGATAAGTACATTCAGCTCGACTTTCTCCGTTGAGTTCATTCCAGCGGCAGGTTCGTCAAGAAGAAGAAGCTTGGGCTTGGATGCCATGGCTCTTACTATCTCGAGTAGTCTCTGCTGACCGTAAGAAAGATCTCCCGCCGGAGCATATGCATGATCCTTGAGACCTACGAAGTCCAGAAGCTCGAGAGCCTCTTCTTCGATTCTTGCCTCTTCATCCCTGGCACTCTTCGAGTGAACCATTGACTGGAAGAAATTCGACTTAAGGCGTGAATGCATACCGACCTTAACGTTCTCGATTGCCGTCATCTTCCTGAATAGGTTAATGACCTGATAGGTTCTGGCGATACCACACTGATTGACTCTGTACGGACGAAGTCCATCAATACGTTGGCCGTCGAATGTTATTGTGCCACTGTTCGGCTTGTAGACGCCACTGATAAGGTTGAAGAATGTCGTCTTACCTGCGCCGTTAGGTCCGATTAGGGCATAGACCTTACCTTCATCAAGACTTATCGATACATCGTTGGTAGCCTTGAGACCGCCGAAACTTAAACAGAGGTGTTCTATATCAAGCAGCATTCTTAACTCCTTTGCTTCTAATCTTCTTAACGAAATCCTTCAAAACACCGTAGATTCCGCCGGGGAAGGCAAGAACTACAATAAGAAGCAGGATGCCGAAAATAAGCATCTGATACTGTTCGAAAGCTCTGAGACTTTCAGTGATGAACAAGATAAAGGCAGATCCGATGATAGGTCCGACGATTGAGCCGGTTCCACCGAAAAGCATCATTGTGATGAACATGACAGACTGCTTCATCGTGAATGTATCAGGGCCGATATACTTTACGAGGTGTGCATACATTGCTCCTGCAAAACCTGTGTAGAATGCGGAAAGAGCAAATGCAATCACCTTGTACTTAACAACGTTGACGCCCATACCGTCGGCAGCATCTTCGTTCTCGCGGATAGCAACCCAGGCTCTTCCTACTCTTGAATTGACAAGAAGGTATTTAACGAGGAGAAAAAGTGCACACATGATTAGACCGAAATAGTAGAAGGCTACGTTGCTCTTGAGGGTGAATCCGAATAGGTTGATGGAGTCGGTGAACATACCGACAGCATTGCCAGTGATGTTACCCGGAGAGTTCAGAACAAGTGTGTAGACAATTTCAGCAAATGCAATTGTCGAAAGCGAAAGAAAATGGAAAACCAGCTTCGATGCCGGAAATGCAACAAGGGCCCCCATTGCTGCAGCAAGCACAGCAGCTATAATCATCGTGAAAGCTACAGGGATTCCGAAATACTGATGAAGCATTGCTGAACCGTAGGCTCCAATACAGAAATAAGCCGCATGTCCCATCGAAATCTGTCCGCAGTAGCCGAAATTGACATCCAGGCCGGACACTGCAATCACATAGATTGTCGTGAAACAGAGAACAAGGACTCCATATGAGAAGCCGACAAGTCTGAAGATATACGGCATTGTCAGGAGGAGTATGGCGATGACAGCTATCCCAACAGTCTTTTTGTTTTTATTTCCATTAAGATTCATCTTTTCCTCCTTTAGCGGTTAAGAGCCTTTTCATTGAAGATTCCTGTCGGACGTACATACAGGAAGAGCAACAGAAGTCCGTATGCAATCATATCCTTGTACGTGGACGACCAATAGGTTGCTGAGAGTGTCTCGATGAGACCAAGAAGAATACCTCCCACGATTGCACCAATTACGTTTCCGTAACCACCCATGATGGCTGCAGCGAATCCTTTTCTACCGATAGTCGACCCGAGCATGATGAAAACGCCGTAGATAGGTCCGAGAAGAATACCTGCCGTTGCGGCAAGGCCTGCTGCAATGCCCCATGTGACACCTGTCGCGAGCGACGGGTTGATACCGCATGCCTTGGCAGCTTTTGCGTCAAGTGCAGCTGCTCTCATTGCAGTACCGAACTTTGTATGATTCATGAACAACTGGAGGACAACCATCATGAGGAATGACATGACTATACATGAAATTGACTCAGCCTGGATGTTTACACCAAAGATTCTTACGTTCTTCCACGGGAATACCTGTGGATAGTTAAGCATCTTTGTTCCCCAGATTGCCTGGATGGAATTCTGAAGAATATACTGAACAGAGATGGTTGCCAGAACGACATAGATGGCAAGGACATTCTTGTTCTGAAGCTTCCTTATAATAAATCTTTCCTCTGCCATGCCAAGGAAGAAGGCGATGACAACGGAGATCAGAAGACTGATCCAGTACGGTAAGCCGAGAAGTGTATAGAACGTATAACCGAGAAAACATCCAAGTGTGAGGACGTCTCCTTGGGAGAAGTTCATCAATCCTGAGGCTTTGTAGATGAGGCTGTAACCGAGCGCAATAAGACCATAGACACAGCCGATAACGAAACCTGCAACAATAACCTGAATAAACATTGTAGATACCTTAAGTCTGGATCATCCGGCAGCGGATGTTTTCCACCGCCGGACGAAATATCAAATCAATACTTGGAAACGATAGCCTTGAATGTGTCTGTCTTTTCCCACGCTTCAAATGTGATGTACTTCTCGTTGTCGATAACGAAGATGTTGAACTCATGGAGACCTTCTCTATCGCCCTTCGTGAAATCCTGGTAACCAGCGAGAGTCTGGACGTGATCAAGAGTATTGACAGCCTTTGCAACTGCAACCTTATCTGTCGTTCCAGCCTTTTCGACAGCTGCCTTGAGGACAAGCATCGAGTCATAAGCACGATAAGCACAGTCAGAAACAGGGAGGTTGCCGAACATATCATAATAAGCCTGGAGGAACTGCTTGATGAACGGATCATCACATTCGTCGATTGTCTCATAGGTGAGATACGGATAAGCGAATGCGATAGCGTTGGAAGCATCACCTGCGACCTGGAGAGCATCAACCTGATAGATGTCCTTCGTGAAGCAGATACCATCGAAGCCGAACTGTCTGAGCTGGCGAGCGATGAGAGGCTGTGTCGGACCATATGTCGAGATAAAGACTACCTGTGCATTGGAGTTGATAATTTTTGCAACCTGACCAGAGAAGTCCGTGTTACCTTCAACATAGGACTCTGTCGTCGTGATTGTGATACCAGCTGCTTCAGCAAGAGAGGTGAATGTCTTGACACCTGCAACTGCAGCGTCATCCTGACCAGCGAAGATTGCAACTCTCTTGACGCCGAGTTCAGAAAGCTTGTTCACAACGAGAGGAAGTGCGAAGTCGTTGTTCTGGCATGCTCTGAAGACATACTCCCAGCCCTTCGACATCCACGTCGGTGATGTGCCTGTTCCAAATGTCGGAATCTGAGCATTTTCATAAATCTGACCTGCAGAAAGAACAGCACTAGAAATACAGCTTCCGATGATTGCGTCAACATTCTGTGAAACGAGCTTGTTTGCAACCTTTACAGATTCCTCGGGGCTTCCCTGGTCATCATAGCTGATGATTTCGATCTTATGCCCGAGCAGTCCGCCGGCATCGTTGATCTGCTTGACAGCAACCTTGACCGCGTTAAGAGCACATTCACCAGGCTGTGCGTTCGTGCCTGTAAGAGGCTGCGGAACACCAATGACGTACGGTGCATCTGCTGACTTTGTTGTTTCTGTTGCGCCGTTAGCAAACAGTGAAACAGACGAAACGAGTAAAACTGCAAGAACAACTAAAAAAGTTTTCTTCATATGAGTTTCTCCTTTTTTATCTAAAATCTCTATGAGATTGTGTGCTCAGAAAAGATTTCCATCCTTGTCGAAGGGCCAGTCGAACGGCTCCGAAAGAACTTCAATCTCCTTGTTTGCCTTTGCCTCCTCGAGCATCGGCTCACTAATCCAGATTTCCTGGAGGTGCATGGTATCTTCAATCCTGACAACTCGCGGATTCTTTCTGTCGATGTAGTTGCAGGTGCGGAGAGCTATCTGAACACATGACTCATCCGAGTGTGTGAAGAGAGGAACCTTCGGGGTACAGAGAACTGTTGATGTGCATACATTGGGGAACGTACAGTCGGAATCGATTTTGTCTACAAGTCTCTTTGTAGTCACATCCGCCAGTCCTATGCCGTTGGAGTTACCGTGAGTCTCTTCCGTGAGATCAAGAACAGCAATATGCTGGACCTTCAGATCCCCCTTCACGTGAGGAACTGCAAAACGGCCGGTCACATTAGGGTCCATTCCATCTCCCGAAACATCCTTACCAATCTTATCAACAACAAGAACATCGATATTGTCAAAGAAAAGCTTTCCCATTCTTTTCTTCGCTTCCTTCAGGAGCTCGGGTTCCCGTGTCCATACATCTTCCTTCTTCATTGCCGAGATGAGACATGTCTGATCGAATGCATTCTCGACAAGACCCACAGCAGCAACAATGTTTGTACTGTCAAGAACAACCTTCCCTACTTCCTGAACAATACGTCCCATCTCAAGGAAGCCGTCGACATGGCAAGCCTCGGCACCCTTCTGTTTTCCCATTCCGATGACAGCCATCTTTAGTATTCCGCTCTCGAACGGGCCTCTGAAAGCCGTATGAGCCTTAACTCTTCCACAGAGAATTATGCCATCAGCTTCGTATGCATTCCTGTCGCAGTAAACAGGCCTGCCTTCAGGCGTTCTTCCGAGGAATACCGTATCCATGCTGGAGAGAATCGGGCAGCCCATATTCTCCTCAGTAACGCCGTATCCGGTGAGAATCAGTCTCTGTCCTTCAGCTGTGGCGCCACCGTGACTTCCCATTGAAGGGAAAACGAACGGTTTTCCGCCACAATCCTTTACGAAGTCGACAATGGCCTTGATTATGACAGCGATGTTGGCAACACCTCTGCTTCCGCATGTGATTGCTATTCTCGCATCCTTCTTGATCCTTTCTCTTGTTCCGGCATTCTCAAGTTCAGCCTTCACGACAGAAGGAATGACATCCTTATCGAGATGAGACGGGTCGAGAAGCTGCTTGACCTTGACCATTCTAGGAAGCCTGCACTCAGATGCCAGTTTCATCACAACGTTGTTTTCTCTTTTACTTTCCAGTGCCATACATTCCTCCTTAAAGAAGTGCTCCCTTCTTGAAAATCATCACATCCCTGAAGCCGTTGATTTCACTGCGGCTCTTCCTGCCGCTGGCTGTATCGAGGACAAGTTTCCAAAGTTCATCGGAAAGAACACTAAGTTCCTCTCCTTCGAGAATACGTCCGGCATTGAAGTCAATCCAGGTATGCTTCCGTTCGGCAAGCGACGAATTCGAGGAAACCTTGATTGTCGGGATCAGTGAGGAAAGCGGGTTCCCCCTTCCTGTTGTAAAAAGAAGAAGTGTCGCTCCGCTTGTAACCATGTTTGTTACGGAAACACTGTCATTACCTGGTCCCTCAAGAAGATTGATCCCGCCTTTTGTAACCTGATCCCCGTATGTAAGAACATCGGTAATCTTCTGCGTTCCGCTCTTCTGAATGTTACCCATGCTCTTTTCTTCATCGGTCGAAATACCGCCCTTCTTATTACCCGGGGACGGATTTTCATAGATAGGAAGACCGTAATCCATGTAGTACTTCTTGAAACTGTTGATGAGGGCAACCATCTTTTCATAGGTCGCCCTGCTGTCAGCCCTGTTCATCAGGAACTGCTCGGCGCCGAAGATTTCGGAAATCTCGGTCAATATACCGCTACCGCCGTTATCACTGATCTTATCGGCGATAGTCCCGACAAGAGGATTTGCAGTAATTCCGGAAAAAGCATCGGATCCGCCGCACTTGAATCCGAGAATAAGCTTCGATGCATCAACTTCAGAACGCTTATCTTCCTTCATGCATTCGATAATCTGGCCGATGAGTTCAAGACCTTTCCCGATTTCATCTTCAACATCCTGCGTAACCATGCTCTTGATTCTATTGTTGTCATAATCACCGAGAGTCGGAAGGATGGTATCGAGATTGGCATTTTCACAGCCGAGGCTGACAAGTAGAACACCGCCTGCATTAGGGTGAAGAATAAGCCCGTTGAGCATGTTATGACTGATCATTGCGCCTTCCTCAATCTGAGAACATCCCGTATTGTGAGGAACTGCCCAGATACCGTCGCACATGTCGCCGAATAATTCTCTTGCCTTCTCGGCAAGGACGTTCACTGTATGATTGACGCAAGCAACAGTCGGAATAATCCAAAGCTCGTTTCTTGTTCCGACCTTGCCGTTCTTTCTTACATATCCCATGAAAGTGTCATGACGTGGAGGATTAACCTTGACAGTACAGCCGGAGTAGGAATATTCGACAAGTCCCTCAAGATTGGACTTAATGTTGTGTGTGTGGACCCACTCGCCTTTTCTTATATCCTCGGTTGCATGCCCGATTTCGATTCCGTATTTTACGATGCTTTCATTCTTTCTGATATCACAGAGCGCGAACTTATGACCTGTGGGGATATCAGAAAGAAGAGTAACCTCACCTTTAGCTGTATTCATCAAAGTTCCTTCAGCTATAGGCTGAAGTGCTGTCGCCACGTTGTCGGCTTCATTGATGTATATATAAGGCGTCATACAATACCTTTCTCCTTCTGTAAAATATCACAAGACTCTTTCAGGCTGTTAATAATCGCATCAAACCCGCTTGTGATATATCTGACTACAATAATACCATAGTCCAGAGCGACGTCAACAATTATTTTAATTATTTTATTTTTCTTTTAATTACAAATAATTAGCTACTGATTTTACGCAAGAATCATAAATAATCTAAGCTTTTTGTGAAATATCATTACGGGTTTCGTCGCTTTATTGTGATATTTTTGTTAGTTTATCCGAGATATTTCTTGATTTTTACTAAAAGATCATTTTTAAGAGAATAATCTTTGATTCCACAAACAGAAGAGAGGAATTCTGCAGGATTCCCTATTTGCACATTCTCCCTTTCAACACCGTATTTCAATGCGAAAACAAAAAGATCCTCAAGAAGAGACACATCTTCCCCCTGGCCATTAGCTAGAAGGAGAGGTGTCACAATACGTTCATTGTGGCCTAGTTTCCGTATTACGCTGCGGGCATTTCTCTCAACTGAATCATGAATTTCGAGATTTGTGAATTTATCTACAGCCATCTGCGAGAAGATACTTTGTTCGGAATACGGAACGCCATAATGTTTTGATATCACTCTATCCAGCAGATCTTTTGTATCCATAAGATCTTTATGAATTTCCGCATCATTTCCCGCATCTTCGAATCCTCATATCCTTTTTCTGCGCCGAAATAGCAGATTACCGAGCTAAGCGTGTTATATGTGTAGATTTTTCTCTCTGCGAGAAGTCCCAGATTTTCCTCAGGCGTAAAGGGAACAGTTTCAGGGAGCCTGATAGAAGACGCGTCATACGGAAGATAATCAAGATCCTGTGATATAATATCCTTACCGTTAGTCACGGTCGTACAGAATATGAGAACGTCCGCAATCTCAGTTCCATCCGGCAACTTTTCTCTCAAAATCCGAGAAGGTTCAATCCCGTTTTCAGCAACTAAGATAGGAGGAAGCTTGACTGACAGGAGAATTGGAACAAGGGAGGAAAGATTCTCGGCTTTGACGCTGATAACAAGCAAATCAGAACTTTCGATTTCAGCTTTCAAATCGGAAGAATCAATGTGAAAGGTCTTGAATACATTGATGTGGACGTTTTTTTTCTTTCCTCCGAAGAAAGAAA
Organism: Clostridium sp. AM49-4BH; assembly: GCA_963626925.1. GTDB lineage: Bacteria > Spirochaetota > Spirochaetia > Sphaerochaetales > Sphaerochaetaceae > Ornithospirochaeta. The sequence goes on along the minus strand of CAVFZO010000007.1, from coordinate 20,273 downwards.
CACTGTAACCATTTTTTATCTCTTTAAGAAGTTTTTCATTCTTATCAACGAAAACCAGATCCGAGACCGGAGCAAGAAGTCTCCCGACAAAACCACGTCCCGTCTGACCAGCGCCAATAATTACAGTTTTCACAGTATCACCTCCGCCAGCTCTTCTCTATCAGGCATTGAAGGTATTCCTCCACGTCTCGACACACAAATGGACGCCATTTTGTTTGCAATCTTCAGAGCTCTATGAAGTTCCTCGTCAGTTGCCGAGAGGATATCTTCTCGGGAAGAAAAAAGAGAACTTATAAAGGAAGCAAAACAACAGTCTCCTGCACCAGTTGTGTCGACACAAACCGTCTCGACAGCCTTCTCAAATCCTGCAGAAACAGGAGTATGATAACTGCTACCCTTTTCTCCATAAGTCACAAGAATCAAATGTGGTCCGAAAGCCATCAAAGTCTTCACCCCTTTCTCAAGATTTTCTTCTCCGTATCCAGTGATGAACTCCAGTTCCTCAATCGAAGCCTTGATAATGTCGGCTTTAGCAATCACCTCTTCGACACGTCTACGACCCTTTGCGATATCTCCCTTCCATATATGTTCACGCCAGTTTATATCAAATGAAACGAGCTTACCCTGTTCCCGGCAGTAGTCAATCGCCTTTATGATTGTCCTGTAAGACTCATCACCCGACAAAGCAAAGGAAGCAATATCGAGAAGTTTCGTTTCATCAAGGACAGAATAGTCCAGTTCTCTGTAATGGGCATCTGCCATATTATCGTTATAGAAAACAAAGCTTCTGTCTCCGTCCGGAGTAAGTGTTACAAAGGAACACGAAGTATGATATTCCGGATCAAGCACCAGCCCCTTCGTATCAACTCCGGCCTTGTTCATCGCTTCCTTCAGGTCATAGCCGAATGTATCCCTGCCGACCTTCGCAAGGATGGCAGTCTTCGCTCCCTGTTTAGCTGCAGCAACAAGAAAGTTGGCAATGCTACCCCCCGGATTCTCCTCGTAAGCATTGCGACCTCCACTTCTGCCTGCAAGCGGTGTGAAATCAATAAGGGCTGTTCCTATTCCGACTATATCGTACATGTTTTGTTCCTTTCTGATATATTACAATACACAATACCAAAAAGTCTGCAATCTTTATTTTTTGAAATTTAAAGGTTTTACAGCCAGAGCGTATTTCTCACAGAAATATCTGACTCTATATTTATGTTGCGTTTTACAACAACAGCTCCGATAATACAGAAAAGAAGGAACGCAATGAAAATCAGAAAGATTGCCATTATTGGGCTCGGAGCTGTCGGCTCATATTTTTACGAAGGTCTCTCTGCCCTGAAAGATGAAATCGAGCTATGTGTCATAGCAGACGGAGAGAGAAAGACAAGACTACAAAAAGACGGCATCACAATCAACGGCATCCATTACAATCCGGATGTAACTGATGAAACAGATGATATAGACCTTATTCTTGTTGCAATCAAGTACGGTTCTCTCAGAAGCATTCTTCCTTTTCTCCGGAAGCTCACAAATCCGGATACTATAGTCATCAGCCTTCTCAACGGAGTGGACAGCGAAGAAATCATAGCAGAGGAAATAAACGAGAAGAACATCCTGTATTCCGTGATGAAAATCTCCTCACGAAGAACAGGAGCAACAGTCAGCTTTGCAACGAACGAAACAGGCGGAGTCATCATAGGAGAAAAAGACGGAAGGACATCCGAAAGGATGCTGGAAGTAAAGGCAATTATGGACAGAGCGGGACTGAAGTGTACGCTCTCAGATAAAATCATCTATGAACAGTGGTATAAGTTCGCATCCAACTGCAGTGGCAATCTGCCCCAAGCTGTTCTCTCGATAGGAACAGGATGCTACGGTCTTTCAAGGCATGTCGACTTCATAGCCGAAGAGCTCTGGAAAGAAGTTGCACATATTGCAAACAGAAAGGACATTCCTCTCGGAGAATATCCGTTCAAAGGAAAGAAGCGTTCGAAGGATCCGACAATACGCTGGTCCACTCTCCAGGATCTGGATGCTAAGCGACACACCGAGATTGAAGTATTCTCAGGCACCGTCGTCAGGATGGGGAAACAACTTGATATCACGACGCCATATAACAGCTGTATATATCATCTAATCAAAGCTCTTGAAGAAAAGAATGACGGACTCTTCGACTTCTGAAGAGGACTATTTCTTCAGACACGAGCAGATTACAGATGTTCGCAACAGGACAAATGTTTTTCCGGACTTTATTTGTATATATGCTTGAGAAGTCGATTTAGTGCCTATTTAGTGCAAAGTTGACATAAACGTATCTTCATAAAACCTTAACTGAAAAAGATTATTCAGATAAGCCTACAGCACATTTCGGAGTCATAAGTCCCATTCTGTCGACAGAAGAAAAGAGAGAGGCCTTTCCCTCGCTTCCTGTGAGGTCTATCCAATGTTCGATGAATGACTTGACCTCCTCTTCGACCTCCATCATAAGGTTGATATAGCCGATTTTCGGGTTATCCTGAAGAGCCTTCTTCGTGTACTCTCTGGCCGCAACGAAAACGTCAGTTACCATATTGACCTTGTTTATTCCCGCTTCCACTGCCTTGAGAATATTCTCATCTCCACTTCCCGAGCCGCCGTGGAGAGCTATCGGCATTCCGTCTGTTATGTCCTTGACCTCCCTTATTCTCTCGAAGTTGATGTGAGGAATGAGTCCCTTGGGATATTCACCATGTGCCGTACCGACAGCTATTGCAAGACAGTCGACTCCAGTGTGGTCAACAAAGTACTTCGCATCCTTCGGATTCGTGTAGATTGATTCATCCTTCTCGTCTCCATTGGCTGCTACTCCCACATGGCCGAGTTCCCCTTCTATTCCCATGTCGAACTGATGGCAGAGGTCGGCATACTTCTTCGTTTCGGCAATATTCTCCTCGAATGACAGGAGTGAACCATCATACATTATCGACGAGAAGCCGTTACGGAAGGCATACATTATCCTTTCGCTGTCGTTTCCATGGTCAAGACATGTCGCAATCGGCACTGTTGCGTATTCATCAGCAAGCTGTCTTATCATGGGAATGATGAGCTCAGCCTTCGCGTGCTGTCTCATCATGTTCTGTCCGAGCAAGAAGATGATGGGGGCCTTCTTTGCCTCTGCGGCCCTTATCATGCCACGTGCCATCTCCATATTGATGGGGCTTGTCGCGAGAACGGCATAGTGATTCTCTGCCGCGTTTTTCAGAATTGTTCTTATATTGGTGTACATAGGTCCTCCCTTTGTTTCCTTTATCTGTAATTTGTAAGTCCTAAGTAATTTTCCCTGAAGGAATCATCTTCCTTCATTCGGTGAGCAACGCACATTATATAGAGACAGGAAACTAGCGAAATCTGTCCGATTCTCGAGAACGAGTTTCTGTCTCCGTCTATGAGCTGTTCCTCACTGACGATTATCGCAGTATCGGAAATCTCCGTGAGCTTTGACTTTTCAGCTCCCGTTATAGCCACAACAGCTGCGCCCTGTCTTCCGGCCTTCTCGGCTATCCTTACGAGGTCCTCAGTCTCTCCCGAACGGGAAACTATGAGAACAAGGTCACTTGAAGCGAAGTCGGCGTTAAACTGCCTTATGCTGTAACTGTCCGTATATGAGAATATCTTCTTCCCGATTCTTGTTATCTCCCGTGCCACAAATTCTACGGCTATCGCAGAACCGCCGACACCGAAGACGAGTATGTTTGACGAAGCATTTATGTAATCTGAAACTTTAGAAAGAGTCTCATAGCTTGTGCTCTTGAACGAGTACTCGAGAGCCCTCATGGAATTTCTGAAGACCTTTTCGAAGATGGTTGAGTCAGAATCACCAAAGGTGCAGGAGTTCTTGTCACTGCCCGAGCTTCTGACCGTTCCGAGGAAGACCTTGAATTCCTTGATTCCCCTGAATCCCAGCTTCTTGCAGAATCTGACAGCTGTCGCCTCGCTTGTTCCAGCATTTTCCGCCAGGGATGCCAGAGGAGTATAAAGTATTTCATCCTCATGTTCGAGAACATAGTCGGCTATCCTCTTCTCCTGCTCTCCCATTGTATTGTAACGGTTGCGAATGAGAAGGTTGAGACGGGTGACTCTGTCATCTACAAGGGACATTAAAAATACTCCTTTGGCGAAATTTCTTTCATCTATAGGCCGATTTTAGAACTGGTTTTTTGAATATGCAAGCTAATTTTCACAGCTGATGAAATTTTTAAGAAAGTTTTGAAAACTTTTTCTTGACTTCCCGCCGAGCTGGTTTATCATCAAAAGTATCAATAAGGATTTATTTATTGTTTTTCATTTGATATTGGAGGAAAAGAATGACAAAACATGTTTTATCAGTATTACTTGTTCTCGCTCTCCTTGCTCTTCCGGTCTTCGCGGCAGGAACAAAGGAAGATACTTCATCTGCTGTTGCAGTTGAAGAAAAGACAATGACTCACGACGAACTTGTCGCAGCGGCACAGGCCGAGGGAACTCTTACGGTCTATACATACTCAAGTCGCACGACAAATATCGGCGATGCATTTACGGCAAAGTACGGGATCAAGGTTGATGTCACCCAGCTCAAGGACACCGAAATGATTGAGAAGGTCTCCAAGGAAGCTGCAGCCAACCTGGACGCAGCAGACGTCGTCTTCTGTCAGGACGGAAGCAGAATCTATCCGGAACTCATTATGACAGGCTACGTCACGACATACATGCCGGAGAACGTCGAAGGCAATCTCCTTGATGAGGAATTCGAGAATCCTCTCGTATTCGAGGCCATGAACAAGGTATTCATCTACAACAGCGAATACTCCGAAGAGCAGGAGCTGACGAACATCTGGCAGCTGACAGAACCCGAATACAAAGGATCTCTCCAGTTCAAGGATCCCTTCAGCGAAGCTGTCAACATGAACTTTTTTACAATGATCACAAGAGAAGACTGGGCTGAGAAGATTGCACAGGCTTACAAGGATTACTACGGAAAGGATATCGAGCTCACGACAAAGAATGCCGGCTACGAATGGATTAAGGCCATCTACAACAATGGTGCAGTCCTCGGCAAGAGTGATACAACAATTGCAGAGAACGTAGGCGCAAAAGGCCAGAATAGGGAAATGGTAGGTCTTTTCACTCTCAACAAGATGAGAACCGCAAAGGACAAGAACCTTGCTCTCGCTCCCGCTTATAATATGGAACCGTTCTCGGGGTTCATGTATCCTGCATACGTGTTCATCGCTTCCAACGCAAAGGCTCCCAATGCTGCAAAGCTCTTCATAGAATTCGCATTCACCGAAGAGGGCTGGACGCCATTCAACGTAATCGGAGACTACTCACCGGTAACTTATCTTTCCGATAACGCAGAGGATGAGCTGAATGTCATTGACTGGAAGAACCAGCTTGTCTACGAGGACTATCAGTGGTGTGCAGAGGCACGTGCTGATGTCGAGGAATTCATCTCAAGCATCATCTGACGCTTCACCGTCAGTCTCTTCAGCCAGCTCAAACGGGCTGGCTGTTCTAAAAAAGGTACAATAAATTGAAGAAACAGCTGTACAGATTCAAGAAATTTATAAAGAAGCCACACAATGTGGTGCTCCTTGTAATGCTTGTCTTTCTGGGATATCTGACTCTATTCCCTCTTCTGACCATGATTAAGGATACCTTTACGGTTCATGTGTCGGAATCTATGAGACTCAAGCAGAGTGCGGGAAGCTTCACACTGAACCACTGGATAAAGGTCCTTTTTGATCCGTCAAGTCTTTCAGTCTTCTATAAACCGCTTATAAACTCGCTTGTGACGTCGCTCGGAGCATGTCTTGTCGCACTTCTATTCGGAGGAGTCTTCTCCTGGCTCATTACAAGGACGAACATCAGATGGAAGAAGGCCCTTTCGTCCCTGTTTATCTTCCCCTACATAATGCCGAGCTGGACTCTTGCTCTGGCATGGTACAACATATTCAAGAATTCTGTTGTCGGCGGAACTCCGGGCATGTTCATGGCGCTTACAGGGATTGAAACTCCGTCCTGGTTTGCCTACGGTGCATTCCCGATTGCCCTGGTCACGGGACTTCACTATGCTCCGTTCGCATACATAATGATTGGAGGAATCCTGAGAAACATGGACGCCAACCTCGAAGAGGCTGCAATGATGCTCCATGCGAAGAGAAGCAGAATTGTTTGGAAGATTACTGTCCCGATGGTACTTCCAGCAGTTCTCTCGACCTTTCTCCTTGTATTCTCGTCAGCAATGAGTTCCTTTGCAGTTCCCCAGTTCCTCGGACTTCCGGTAAGGTACCAGGTACTCACAACACAGCTCTACAGAACCCTCAACGGAATAAACCCCGGACAGGGCTACTGCATTGCCATGCTCATGATAATAATCTCGGTTGCCATTCTTGCCTTCAATAACAGGATGATTGGTACGAGAAAGAACTATACGACTGTCACAGGTAAGAGCAGCAACATCTCACTCGTCAACCTGAGAAAGGCTAGAACACTCATTTCGGTGATTGCTCTTATCCTCATTCTCATTGTTTCGATTTTCCCGCTTGTGTCATTCGCAATCGAGTCGCTGATTCTCCATCCCGGTGATTATTCCCTCTCGAACTTCACGCTACAGTTCTGGATTGGTACCGCGGAGGACAACAGTATCGCCAACAACGAAGCAGGTCTCCTGCGCAATCCTTCTCTTTGGAAGGCTCTCCTGAACTCACTCAAGCTCTCGCTGATCTGTGCCGTCTCTGCCGGGACGCTCGGATTCCTCGCCGGCTACGGAATCGTAAGAGGAAGGGGAACGAAGCTTGCCAAGGTTGTGGACAACCTCGCATTCTTCCCATACCTCATGCCGAGCATGGCCTTCAGCGTCATCTATCTCTCGATGTTCTCGACAAGACGGGGCTTCATCCCGGCTCTGTACGGAACGTTCTTCCTACTTGTTCTCATAGGAACGGTAAAGTACATGCCGTTTGCCTCACGAAGCGGTATCAACGCCATGATGCAACTCTCGACACAAATTGAGGAGGCAGGAGAAATCATTGGAGTCAGCTGGCCCAAGCGCATGGCTAAGCTCGTAATACCTATCCAGAAGTCGTCGTTCATATCAGGATATCTTCTGCCGTTCATAAGTTGTATGAGAGAGCTCTCTCTCTTTGTACTGCTTGTAACTCCTTCAAACAGGGTTCTAACGACACTTCTCTTCTACTACAACGAGAAGGGATGGAATCAGTATTCGAACGGAATCAACCTGATGATTGTACTGATAGTTCTTATCGTCAACGCAGTCGTCAACAAGCTTACAGGCGCATCAATAGACAAGGGTATCGGAGGAAAATAAGATGCCAAAGATTGAATTGAAAAACATTACGAAAAAATTCGGTGGAACATTCACCGCTGTAGATAATCTTTCCATCACAATTGAAGATGGAGACTTCGTGACTCTTCTGGGCCCTTCGGGGTGCGGGAAAACGACGACACTCAGACAGATAGCAGGTCTCGAGACGCCTACGAGCGGTGAAATTCTCATCGACGGCCAGGTTGTCTTCTCTTCAGATAAGATGGTTGACGTCTCCCCTTCCAAGAGGAATGTCGGATTCTTGTTCCAGAACTATGCGCTCTGGCCACACATGACGGTGAAGCAGAACATCGCTTTCGGACTTGAAAACCTCAAGTGGAAAAAGGACGACATAGAAAAGCGTGTCAAGGAGCTGCTTGAGTTGCTGAAAATCGAGGAGTTCACTGAACGTTACCCCGCAGAGCTTTCCGGAGGTCAGCAGCAACGTGTCGCAATCGCACGCACTCTTGCAACGAATCCAAGAGTTCTTCTAATGGATGAACCTCTCTCCAACCTTGATGCAAAGCTCAGGATGGAAATGAGAACCGAGCTCAAGAGACTACATAGGGAGACAGGGGCAACCTTCGTCTACGTAACACACGACCAGCTTGAAGCAATGACTCTTGCAACGAAGATCTGTCTACTCAAGGACGGCATTCTTCAGCAGTATGCTCCGCCTCTTACTGTCTACAACAGACCTCATAACACGTTTGTTGCAGACTTTGTCGGCTCTCCTACCATCAACTTTCTTAAATGCAGGAAAGAAAACGGAGAAGGCATTATTCTTTCAACACCGCTCGGAAAACTCAAATTTGATCCGAATAGCCCGGTTTCCTATGACACAGGAGAGACTCCGACTCTCGGAATCAGGCCTGAGTTTATTGTTGTTGCAGACGATGGCGAACTTGAAGCGGAAGTCCTTTCCTCTCTCCCAAGCGGAATGGAAACTATTCTCAAGTTAAGAATAGGAGAAAGCGAACTGTCCTCTGTCCTTTTCGGTTCTCTCGATTTCCCAGTAGGTTCAAAACTTCATGTGAAGTTAGCGTCTTCTTCATATATACTCTTCGATTCCAACGGAAACTATGTTTCAGATGGTTCTCTGGAAATACTGAAATAAAGTGGCAAGCCAAGGGAGGGCACTGCATGGATGCGGTAGCCCTCTTTTCTCTCCCGACCATCAATCACCGGACAGATTACAGAATAGAACTCGACAACTTAGGAAAGTCTGTTTTTCTATATATCCATATTGATGATTCTTTGTAGATAGGACAATCCAATGTGTCGGTGCGCCCGGGCACGAGATAAATCTGTTTTCCATTGACTCTGACTACCGGATACCGCTTCTTTTTAGCCTCCTACTCGACAAGTTTATAAAAGCCATTGATGGATAACTCTGAGGCCCACAATACACTTACGTTTGCAGAAATTATGATCATCCCCTCTATCTCTGACGTCATCCCTTCTCTTCAATCCTCTGTGAGAGATAGAAACTATCTTTGTTGTTTTCATGGAGCGCTCCCTGCCGTTCAACAGCTATTTCCACATCTGAAGGTAATGATTCAAAGTCAACTGATATCCAGCTGCCTTCAAGGAAAGAAATCTTATGTTTGCATCACCCGACAGGAAACGACAGTGCAAAGCTGAAGGCTTTCCAGTCTCTTTTAAACAGGCTCCATCGTAAAGCTCGGAATATTAGTCGTCTCCCTGCCACTGGACGGCCGTTCTTCGTAATTGAGGTAATAGCGGTAGAATATCCTGATCTGGAATTCTGGAGGAAAGAGTTCGAGCGTCGGAGTCCAGAATGCACGCCGGATACTGCGGAGGTTGCTCCGATATATTTCCTGAAGAAAATCGAACCAGTACGCACGCATAGATTCATGGGAAATAACGGAGAGCTTCGTTTTCTTCTGACAGGGAAGATATATGTAGGCATCGTGTTCTATTCCGTCGAAGACAAGGACATTCTTGTCTGTCAGATATACTATCTCCTTGAATCTACCCCAATAGTAATCAGAGTTAATCTCACCACTGACGAAGTCGATATTGAGAAGTGCTTTCCGTATTCTCTCGAGCTTATCCACACGGCTCTCTTCCTTAAGTCTCGAGAGATGAGCGCTGTAGAGCGACATGTACTCGTCATATATCAACGTCCGGATCCTGTCATTTCCGATTTGAGTGAGCCTTTTCCTGCGTTTCTCCTTATCGGCGGCTTTCCGTTTCTTTTCCTCTTTCTTCTCCTTCCTTTTCGCTTCTTCTTTCTGGAGACATTCCTTTGCGTATGAATAACACTCTGTCCCTGTCATCCCTTTTTCTTCAAGGCCCTTTATGTATCTTTTGAGGCTTATAGGACCCATCCTCTCGATACCCCCTCTTCCGTCGTCAGGAGAAGGCTTGTTGTCAGATATCTTCCCTTTAAGTTCCTTTTCCAGCAATACAGTCTCTCCTCCCTCTTTAAGTCAGGAACGAACTCTCATGATACGGTATCTGGAGCGGATGTGCTATTCCTTCCTGACGCCAGTAAACCCTATCGCAGCCATAAGAGAGGCAAGGGAGGCAAGGATGACAAGGGATCCTGTCCACGTCGATGATGCGTCGTAGACGGCACCGAAGCCTGTGGGGCCGATAGAGGCAAGGATGTATCCTATGCACTGCCCGAAGGAAACGATACGTGCCGTATCCTTTCCGTTCTTTCCGTAGAGCGAGCAGAGTGTTATCGCCATACTGAACGTACTTCCGAGGGAAAGGCCGGTGATGACTGTGCCGGCAATAAGAACGGGAATGCTTCTGCCAATAAGACACAATATGATTCCCGGTGCAAAAAGGAAGGCCAGGGACGTGGAGAGGATGCGGGCATTCTTCTTCGTTGTGACATTCGGGACTATGTAAGCCGGAATAAGAGACGAGAGCTGCATGACGGTTATGAGTATGCCGCTGTTGAAGGAGAAGTCATAAAGACTTGCTGCCATCGAAGGAAACCATGTCAGCATCGTGAAGAATATGAGTGACTGCAGTCCCATGTAGAGGGCTATCGAGATATTCCTCCTTGTAAAGAGAGGGCTCTTCTCCTCGCTCTCATCCCTCTTCTTTTCTTTTTCCCTTATTCTTTGCATATATACTGCTGAGAGGAGGCAGGAAAGAAGCGGAAAAACGAAGAACGACAAAAGTGCTCCGTTCCAGCTATTGAGTGCGTGGCTTATGGGCTGGATGACGGCGGCCGTCGTAGCCGAGGCTATCGTAAGCGAGGACGAATAAACGCCTGTGAGTTTTCCGCTTTTCTCAGGATAGTATTCCTTGAAGAATGCGGGAACAAGGACATTCAGGCACCCCGTTCCACCTCCGATCAGGGCCGTTCCGAGAAAAAGTGCCCACACCTCCCCCTGTGACCTCAGGAGTATTCCGAGGAGGACAACAAAGAGAGAGGACGGAATCATTCTCCTGATTCCGAATCTTGCCGAAAGCACAACTGAAAAGGGTGCTGTGACGGCAAAGAAGAGAAGCGGGAGCGTTGTCAGGAGTCCGGCAAGCGTCGCATTGAGGTTCATGCCGGGCCTTATTTCACTCATCAAGGGTCCGACACATCCCATAGGGCCGCGCATACTGAAGGCCGAAAGAAGTATCACAAGTAAGAGGAGAAATGAGACTGTATTCTTCTCCCTTCCGTTTTTGTTATCAATCATCGTCTGTCTGCTTTTCTTCTTACAAAAATGTTGTATTCATCGGGAATCATGAATAGCTTCTCTGAAAGCACTGCCTTATGATTCCTGTCATAGAGGATGTCATCGAACATGAAGAGCGTCTCCTTGTTCATCGTCATCCCCATCAAATCCGTAACCGGGGAGCGCGGTGTCACTACACGGATAGAGCCCTCAACTGCATATTCCTCATCATTAATGAGTTTTGTGTAGAAAGAGGCTATCTCGTCCTCGCTGATAGTAATCCTGTTCTGCTGGAGGATTATGTACGGGATAAGAACGAGCGAGCACCCTATCCTCTTTTCGCCGGCGTAGAACGTCTGTGTCAGAAAGACAAGGATGTTGGATGAGTCAAGTCCGAAGAGTTCACGGTTCTTGTCGCTTATATTGCGGAAAGAATACTGTGTTTCTATTCTGTCGACCTTATGGATGGCATTCCTCACCATCGGATTGGGAATGGTTTCCAGGCTGTCATTTCCGTCTGTGTATGGAAGTTGAACAAAGGTCCCCTTCCCCTTGATGTTCATCACATAGCCGTCTTCGTGCAGCAGCAGGAGCGCCTGACGCAGCGTATTACGGCTCACCCCGAATTCCCTCGAAAGGTCATTCTCTCCGGGAAGCTGTGTTCCCGGAGTATATTCTCCGTTCTGTATTCTTCTGAGAAGCACATCATAAACAGAGACATATCTGGGGTAAGTCGATTTCTTTTCGCTCATTCTTTCTATCTTCCTTCCTTATCCCTCAATATTAGCTTTTTCATTGCGAGAACGGCAACTTCAATAGCCCTCGGCTCATAGGAAATCGGATACTTCGACTTAACGTCGTCATCCTTTTTGTAGTTTGTTGCACAGACCATGACGCCTCCGGATGCAGCCCCCATTGCAGAGGAAGCAAGGTAGAGAGGAGAAGCCTCCATCTCCGTTGCTATCGCACCCATCTGAAGGTAGCCCTTCCACTTTCCCGCAAGTTCATACCCGTTGGGTTTACTCTCCGCCTCATACTGTGTGTAGAAGCCGTCACGGGTAATGACGGTCCCGACCTTTAGGGGAAAGCCGAGTTCCCTTCCCGCTTCCCTGAGGGCGTCGAAGACTTCGATATCGGGCACCGCAGGATACTCAATCGGGGCATAGTGAAGCCCCGTTCCCTCCATCCTGACGCAGGATGAGGGAATGACAACGTCCCCGCACTCTGTCTTATCAGAGCAGGAAGCACAGGAGCCGACACGGATGAATGTTCTTGCTCCGAGGCGATAGAGCTCTTCGAGGCATATGCATGTCGAAGGGCCTCCCATTCCGGTACTCGTAACAAGAACCCTCTCGCCCTCAAGATACCCCGACCAGGTCTCATGCTCCCTGTTGACCTTAACAAATTGAGGCTTATCAAGATAGTGTGCAATGCGTTCGACCCTCTGCGGGCTTCCCGGCAGAAACACATACTTTGCTATATCATCTTCAGTTAGATTAGTATGAAGCATCATCTTCTTTTCCATTTTTCTTCTGTCCTCCTTAATCGACAAGCTTACCCAGTGCCTCGGGGCCGTGGGCTCTACGTCCAGTGACCATCAGGATGAGTATTGTGGTAACGTATGGAATCATCTGAATGAAATAAATCGGTATATTTATGTTCGTCATCGTGTAGCTGAGGGCCTGTGCAAAGGCAAAAGCCATCGAGGCAAAAAGGCACCCCAGCGGTGTCCAGCCTCCGAATATGCTTGCGCCGAGGGCCATGAAGCCCCTTCCCGCCGTCATGTCGGCAACAAAGAGGTTGTTGTATGCAATTGAAAGGAATGAGCCTCCGAGAGCAGCAAGAGCGCCGGCAATAGTAAGACCGATATACCTATACCTGTTTACATTCACACCGACTGTCTTCACAGCTAGCGGATGATCTCCTATCGCCCTGTATCTGAGACCGACCTTGGTCTTGTAGAAGACAAACCAAACTGCGGCGACGATTATTATCATGAAGTAGAAGTACGGTGTCTGGTCGGCAAAAAGCACATTGAGAACGGGAACCTTAGAGAGGAAGGGTATCTTCCAGTTGGCAATCGGGGTTATGAAGTCACTCATGCCTTCCTGTCCCCAGATGGACTTTAAAAATACCTGTGTCAGTCCGCTTGCAAGCATATTCAGCCCCACACCTATGACAGACTGGTGTCCTCTGAACTTCAGGCAGAAAAGACAGTAGAGAAAGCCCAGAAGCGCACCTGTGAGCACAGCAAATATGAGTCCTATCCAGGCAGAACCTGTGAAGTATGCTCCGCAGACAGCAGCGAAGGCACCGAAGAGCATCATACCCTCGACTCCGAGCATTATGACACCGCCGCGTTCGGAGATTGTGCCGCAGAGGGCGCCGAGGACGATTGGAACTGAAAGCTTCAGCATCAGCGATATTATCGTACTCATTTCTTCACCTCCTTCTTTGCTCTCCTGAAAGAAATCATCTCAGGTGCCGCAACTGCTATGATAATAAGACTCTGCACAGCCGAAATGACCTCGGACGATACGCTCGTAACTCTGGCCATCCTTAATGCTCCCGAATTAAGGGTTGCAAAGAGGAACGATGTCAAAATTACTCCGAAGGGATGGTTCTTCCCCAGTATTGCAACGGCGATACCCGTAAAACCGTAGGACGGGGAGAAACCTTCGATGAATCTGTGGTAGTTACCCAGGACTTCCGTACTGCCCGCAAGTCCCGCGAGTCCTCCGCAGAGGGCCATCGTAAGAAGCATATACCGTGACGAGTTTATTCCGCTTGCACCTGCCGCCGGTGCATTGAGGCCGGTTGCCCTGAGCTTGAAGCCTGCCGTCGTCTTCCAGAGAAAGACGTACATCACGTAGGCTGTGATGAGAGCAAGAAACACAGAGGTTGTAAGTTTAGAGTTCTTCACAAGCGTTGTCAGGCTGAGGGAAGGATCAAGTTTCACTGTCTGGACTGAGGTTTCTCCGCTCGAGAACGGTCCTGCCGCAAGCCAGGAAGTGAAAAGTTTGAAAACGTAGTTGAGCATGATTGCCGCTATGACCTCGCTTATCTTGAAACGGGACTTAAGGCCCCCGATGATAAGACCGCCGAGCATTCCCCCAAGAAAACCGACAACTATAAGAACAGTGATGGCAAGAATGTGAGGAAGATTTGGAATATAGAGGCCGACGATTGCCGTAGCCATCGCCCCGAGGTAGAGCTGTCCTTCCGCCCCTATATTGAAGATACCGCAGCGCTGCGAAAGCGCAACCGAAAGGCCGCAGAATATGAGGGGAAGCGCGCGGCTTATCGTGTTGGCAAAGTATATCCTGTTTCCGAAAGCTCCCTTGAAGAGTTCACGGAATGCACTTATCGGATTCTCGCCGACCGAAAGGATGATTATTGCTCCGACAAGAAGTGAGAGAAGAATAGAGAGAAGGGATTTCAGAATCTCTTCGAAGCTTTCTCTCGTGATTTTGATCTTCATTTTCCTTCTCCTCCTTTCTCTCCGATCATCGCGAGTCCTATCCTGTTCTCATCGAACTCGTCTCTTCTGAACTCACCTGTTATGTTTCCCGAATAGAGGACAAGAATTCTGTCCGAGAGTTCGAGAAGCTCACCGAGTTCTGCAGAAATCAAAAGAACTGCCTTTCCCTCTTCTCTGAGGGACATAAGCGTGTTATGGATGAACTCTATTGCCGATATATCAAGACCGCGGATGGGCTGGGAGGCAAGGACGAAGCCCACGCTCTTACTCACCTCACGCGCAAGTACGACCTTCTGCTGGTTGCCTCCCGAAAGCGATGAGAAGACCTGATCGGGAGAGACAAACCTTATGTCGAACTCCTCTTTGTATTTCAATGTATCATCAAGGAGGGTCCGGTAGTCGACAAAGCCGTGCTTTTTATAGCGGGCGCTGTCCTGGTGCCCGAGAAGGAAATTCTCCTCAACAGAGCCGCGGGGGAGGACACCGCTCTGCGCTCTGTCGGAAGGGATGTACGCAAGTCCCTTCTCCCGTCTCTTTCCTACACTCATTTTTCTGATATCTTCACCGTTGAAGATGATGGAGCCGGACTTCACCGTCCTTACACCGGTGATTATCTCCTCAAGTTCCATCTGGCCGTTACCGTCAATGCCGGCAATGCCTACTATCTCGCCCTTATGGACAGAGAAAGAGATAGGAGATGAAAGAGGAAGAAGAGTGATATCCCTCAGAGAGAAAACTTCATCCTTCCCGACCGTGTCCGTCCTCTCCCTCTCTCTCTGGAGCTGACGCCCGATCATCATTTCAGATATCGTTACCGGGGTCAGCGACGAAGTTACTGCCGTTCCCGTACATTTTCCCTTTCTGAGGATCGTCACATAGTCCGAGACATCGAATATTTCATTGAGCTTATGGGTTATGAATATAATCGTACGCCCTTGTGATATGAGGGTACGGAATATGACGAAAAGCTCACCGACTTCCTGTGGAGTGAGAACCGCCGTCGGTTCATCGAAGATCAAAATCTTTGCGCCCCTGTATAGAAGCTTCAGAATCTCGACCTTCTGTCTCATGCCGACAGAGATATCTCTGACCTTTTTGTTGATATCGAGATTGAATGAATAGCGGTCGACAAGCTCTTGTACAGTCTCCTTCGAGCTCTTTCTGTCGATAACGAATTTTCCCTTCTCTGCGCCCAGTATGATGTTCTCAAGCACTGTCAGCTCTTCAACGAGCATGAAATGCTGGTGAACCATTCCGATTCCCAGTGCTTCGGCATCAGAGGGGGATTTTATCGAAACCTCCTTCCCGTTGATGAAGATGGTTCCGCTGTCCTTCTTATATAGTCCGAAAAGGACATTCATGAGTGTTGTCTTACCGCTTCCGTTCTCACCGAGAAGACAGTGTATCGTCCCCTCTTCGACCTCGAATGTAATATGGTCGTTGGCAATGAGTCCCGGAAAGGTGACAACAATGTCACGCATGCTTACTGCTTTCATTTTCTTTTCAATGAGAGTGCAGGGGGCAGGACGCCCCCTGTAGATAAGAATCAATCAGAATACCAGTGCGTCTTCGATTGTAGAGGGAGTCTTGAGGCTTCCGTCCTTGATAGCGCTCTCAATCCTGTCGAGTTCTGCCTGAATTGTTGCTGTAAGCTTGATGTTGGATCCTTCGTTCGTGTAACCGACACCGCCTTCAGCGAGGTTCTGTGTGACTGTTCCACCCTGGAATGTTCCGTTCACGACGCTCTCGATTGCTGCGTAAGCGGCATTATCGACTCTCTTGAGCATACTTGCAATGATGTGATCGGGGTCAATCGTATTCTGGTTGGTGTTGACGCCGACAGCGATGAATCCCAGTTCCTTTGCAGCATTGAACATACCGATTCCACTTCCGCCGGCCGCGTGGAAGATAACGTCGCATCCTGCATCATACATCGTCGTTGCGATAGCTTTTGCAGTTGTCGTATCTGCAAAGCCGCCGACATAGTTGATTTCGAATGTATAAGACGGGTCTATATATCTTGCGCCGGCGATGAAGCCTGCTGCGAACCTGTTGATAATGGCATTGTTTACACCACCGATGAAGCCGAACTTCTTCTGGCTGTTGAAAAGTGTAGAAATGCCTTCCTTCTCTGCAAGTGCACAGAGAGCTCCGATGAGGAAGCCGCCTTCGTTCTCGACACATTCATAGTTTGCAATATTCGGAAGGTTGACAGAAGCGTCAATGTAGCAGAACTTCTGCTCTGGATACTTTGCAGCAACTGTGCTTACAGCATCCTTCTGCTCGTTGCCGACGCAGATGATGAGTGCATACTCGCCGGATGTACACATCTCTTCCATGACTGTCTCTTCGTCTGCGATTGTGCTCGGCTCGACATACTCATACTTCACACCCAGATCCTTGACTGCACGTGTACAGCCCTCATGGATGACATCATTGAACGATGCTCCTCCGAGTCCTGCAACTGTGTAGATGACGCCGATCTTTGTCTCGGAACCAGAAGGGGACGATGTTTCACTTGCTCCGCCTGCAAAAAGCGGAGTAACGATTAAAGCCAGAACAGTGAGTGCCAGCAATACTTTTTTCATATTTTTCTCCTTTTTGACTTGTTCACTTTTTATTAGACTTGTTGAACAAGTTACCTTAATAATACACCACATGTTCACATCTGCAAGTTTTATTTGAGATTTTGCATTACTTCGGAAATACTTCTCCTTTCCTTCTTTGTAGGAGTTAACCTGACACAGCTTCTGCTCACAGAGCCGCGATAATCTGATACCTCGATACTTCAACAGGAAAACCACCGTCATTTACCCTTTCTTAATTACATTTTTGTTGGGTATCATAAATGTAGTTTATTACCAGGTTATGCCACAACCCTGATATTCCCAAACTATCAGATGTTGTCATATACCTTCTGAATGCTGGTATAAATAACAATTATCACAAACACTACTCTTTATATTTCTTTGTATAATCAGTCTTTACTGATAATACTCCCGCCCTTTTTCCCGTCAGTTGAAGATCTTTGCTCATCCTGATGTTTCCTTTTCTGCCATATCTGATTCTTATGTCATCATAGTTTTCGTTTCTGATAATCATTATTTATCGAAATATGAAATAATATAATTTGCTTTTATTATTTTACCCTCCTATTATTTGTCATCAAAGAAACGGAGGACTCATCATGAACGCAAAAGAAGTATTATCATCAACAATCCGCTACAAGTTCTGGCATCTTTTTCCGTGTACTCGTTCTTACAGGAATATGAGGGATGAGATGAGGCTGTCCGATTCTTCTCTTTCCTCATTTCTCTTTGCCGTCAAGGAGAAAGAAGGAAAGGGGGGACTCCTCCTTGCAAACCTCGCCTTCTCGCTTTTGTCGCTGGCAGCAGCCCTCGCCGTCGACATCATCATGCCTGAACTTAACCTGAGGACTGAGTATTTCATCCTCTGTGCCTTTGTCTATACCGTCCTTCTGTCACTGAAGTTCGGCTTTATAAGGCTTACCGATTTCAGAAACATCGGGGAGATGGTCTTCACACTTCTCTCCCTCTTCTTCACAAGGCTCTTCAGCCTTACTCTGATCGCCCTGATCATATTCGAGAATTCGGAGGCGCTCTCGACAGGGGAGGCCGTCCTATGAAGACGACACCCCTTTTCGAGATGCTGAACATCACATCTGATGTTTCCATCATCATAAGCTCGATTTCCCTGATGCTACTAGGAGGCTTCCTCTTTACCCGCATAACAAAGAAGCTGAGACTTCCCAACGTCACGGGCTACATCCTTGCAGGAATAACACTGGGGCCCTATGTTCTCAATGTAATCCCCTCCTCTGTGATATCGGGAATGGACTTCATTGCAGATATAGCACTCTCATTCATTGCATTCTCCACCGGGGAATACTTCGAATTCGAAACACTGAAGAAGAACGGCTTCAGGGTTGTTGTAATCACAGTCCTTGAGTCAATACTTGCTTCCATTCTCGTCTTCATCGTCACCTGGGGAATCCTGGGGCTCGACAGGGGCTTCTCGCTTGTGCTGGGAGCACTTGCGGCGGCGACTGCTCCTGCAAGCACTGTCATGACGATAAGGCAGACGGGGGCGAAGGGCGACTTCGTCGACACCCTGCTGCAGGTTGTCGCGCTCGACGACGTCGTGGGCCTTGTCGCCTTCTCCGTTGCGATATCACTTGCGATGACGAGCAGCGCGGGAAGCATATCGGCGCTCTCGATCATAACACCGCTGCTGACGAATACCCTTGTCTTTGTTATCGGAGGCGCTTTCGGATACCTTCTGAAGCTCCTTCTCCACAACAGGAGCACCGACAACAGACTCATCGTCTCGATAGCCATCCTCTTCACGTTCTGCGGTATCTGCACACTCTTTGACGTATCGCCGCTTCTGGGGTGCATGAGTATGGGAATGGTGTACATAAACATTACAAAGGACGAGAGGCTCTTCAAGCAGCTCAACTACTTCTCGCCCCCCATTCTCCTTCTCTTCTTCGTAAGGTCGGGGCTCAACTTCGATCTGGGGTCCCTCTTCTCCTCCAGCGAGAAGGTGGCCTCGGTATCGCTGCTCTCAGTCGGCGTCATCTATTTTGTCGTGCGTATCATCGGTAAGTATGCAGGTGCCTTCCTCGGCTGCCTTGTTACAAAGAAGGACAGGAAGGTGAGAAACTACCTGGGACTCGCCCTTATTCCGCAGGCCGGGGTTGCGATAGGACTTGCCTCCCTCGGAGCAAGAGTTCTCGGAGGAAGCTACGGAGAGGACCTCGAGACGATAATACTCGCCTCCTCCGTCCTCTACGAACTCATAGGACCGGCATCTGCCAAGCTCTCGCTCTATCTCTCGGGAGCATACTCGAACAAACTGGAGGATATAGCAGTGATTGAAGATACAAAAGGAAAGAGCGAGCTTGAGCTCCTCATTGAAAGGATTCACAAGATACAGAACGAGCTTCCGAAGCACAAGACCGAGCTCGAGGAGGAGGAAGCCGCCTTCTCCGAGGGCGCATATGAAAGCGACAGGACAATGGCGGCGCCGGGTAGAAACAGGAGGTTGAGATAATGACAGGACTTGAAAGAATAATAATGCTTGACCCTGTAGCAGTGAATCTCGGAGAGTGGGCATGCTCCATGACAATAGGCTCGGTTGTATTGAGACTGTGCCTCTCGCTCTCACTTTCATTCGCACTCGGCTGCGAGCGCTCCTCGAAGCGTCATTCGGCAGGACTCAGGACATTCGTCCTCATAGCCTTTGCCTCGACTTCGGCTGCCCTTCTGGACCTCATACTTTCAGCGTCCATCCCCATGCTTTCTGCATTGACTGTGGTGGCAGTTGCGCTTATAAGCGTCAACTCCCTCCTCTTCTCGTCACGCAGTCAGATCAAGGGACTTACGACATCAGCCTGTCTCTGGGCGACGGTATTCATGGGCCTTTCATCGGGATTCGGACTATATACGATGACGATAATCATATTCATGTTCCTCATTATCATAGTCGCCCTCTTCCCTCCCTTTGAAAGATACCTCAAGAACAGATCGGGCCACTTCGAGGTTCACCTCGAACTCAAGGAGACGGAGAATCTCCAGGACTTTGTTTCTGTATGCAGGCAGCTTGGACTCAGGATTGACGACATAGAGAACAACCCCGCCTACAGAGGATCCGGCCTCTCCGTCTATACGATCACTCTCACAATAACGGCTCCCGAACTCAAGAAGTTCAAAACCCATGTCGAGATAATAAAGGCCCTGTCGACTCTGGAGTATATCTATCATATTGAGGAGATGAC
>CAVFZO010000006.1:0-50770 GCA_963626925.1 Clostridium sp. AM49-4BH | reverse complement strand
ACATCCTTCTTGATGTGCTTTATGAAGAAAACCATTATCAACAGATAGTTGAGAAAGAGATAAAAAACGAATTACTTTTGACAAACGAAAAAAATCTTAGCGTCAGGATTCCTTCCATTGACTGTATTCTGGGTGACAAGCTTACAGCATTTGCACCGTATACAACCGGCATTCCACTTAGAAGCGACAAGGATATGGAAGTAATCAAGCAGTTCTATGATATCTCATCACTTATCGATGAATTCGAAAATTTCGATGATGTGAGAAGCACATATTATTCAGTATCAAAAGCAGAATTCAGTTACCGCGGGGATAGAGCGACGCCGGCATCTGCTCTTCTAGACACAATCCAGGCGGCTGTCTGCATCGGTTCTAGAGGAAAAGTCAACAGCAGCGATTTTCCGTCTTATGTTCGAGGAACAAGGGATATAATAAACCATATCTTTGAGGGCAGGTTCTCAATGGAAGCTGCATCAAGAATGGCTCCAAAGGTCATTTATATGGCTGCCTGCCTCCTGACTGGAAAACCATTCGAGAAGGAGGCTGATTTGGAAGGTTTGAAATCTGTAAACCTGACGCAAAGTGATCTTAAGACGATGAAGATGTTCCGTAAACTCCGTTCTTCAGAATACGGTTATCTGGTACTGGCTGATCGAATACTGAGCGATTATCGGGACAAAACTGACGTTAAGTAATTTCTTATCATCAATGCGAAGTAGATTGAAATTACTGCGAAAAATGATGGCTTGCCCCTGTTTCCGGGGTTATATTTTCTTCTGCTGTTTCAGCCATATGTGCATGACGAGCGACTTCGGAAGAAGTTTGACAAGTCTCACCTGCATTCTTACGGGGAACCCCAGAATTGAGGTTGTCCTTCCCTTTCTGAGGTCCTTCATGGCACGATCGACGACATCTTTGCTCTCATAGTATCTGTCGTAGTAGACAATAGTCGTGTTGTCCCTGACGGCACGGTCGAAGAATTCGGTTTTAATCCATCCGGGACAAACGCATAAAACATGTATGCCTCTCTTCTTCAGCTCGGCTCCGAGAGCGAGGGAGAACGAGAGCACGAAGGCCTTCGACGCCGCATATGTCGCAATATAAGGAACTGGCTGATGGGACGAGTTGGAACCCAGGTTGATTATGAAGGAGCCCTTCTCCATAAAAGGAAGAACGACGCTTGTTACAGAGACAAGGGCTCTGTCGTTGAGGTCGACTATCCCCTCCATCTCCTCCCGGCTGCTCTCCTCGAATGCCTTGAAGACACCGTATCCTGCAGCATTGACAAGGGCACCCACCTTCACGTTCCTCTCGCGAAGCATATTCTCCAGAACGGAGGCACTCTCCTTTTGTGAGAGATCGAGGACTACCGGAACGACTTTCGTCTTCGTCATGCTTCCAAGCTCCACGAGCCTCTCATTTCTTCTTGCTATGACCCATATCTCGTCAAAGGAGTAATCTCTGTCGAGGGCGAGGACGAAGTCCCGTCCCATTCCCGATGATGCACCAGTTACGACGGCTATTCTCATTTCAATTTCCTCTCCTCACTCGTAGTCGGACTGACCAATGAACTCCCTCAGAAGCGAATCCGACGGAACAAATACCGATGATACGGGATAGACATTCTCGAGGAATGCCAGAAGACGGCGTGCCAGTGTGTACGCCTCACCCTCCTCTCTCCTGACCGATCTCAGAAGGGGTCTTACGAACGGAGTGAGAACTGCTATCTCGTAGTCGAGTGCGCTGTTGAACATCACGTCGGCGTTGTTCTGGTTCGGGAATATATGGCGGCTCTCCCCGCGTGTGACGCTCGGCCATATGTTAAGGGTCCTTTCGGCGCTCATGCCGCGGCTTCTGTAATCCCTTAAAAGCCTTCTCAGGAGTCTGTTGTCAGAAGTCGAAACACGATTCGAGTCATCGAGATTGAGCTGTGTGAGAGCAGAGATATATACACGGTAGATATACCTGTCATCTATGCATGAAGTTATTTTTCGGTTGAGTGCGTGGATACCCTCCACGACGATTATCGTCTTCTCACCCATTCTTACGGGAACGGGAGAAAATGTCGTTATATGGGTGTTGAAGTCGTAGGATGGAAGATTGACGCTCCGGCCCTCCACAAGCTCCGACATATTCCTGTCGATAAGCTCCAGGTTGAGAGCTTCCAGAGCCTCGAGATCGGGCTCGCCCTTCTCGTCCTTCGGTGCCTCCCACGGCGCCTTGTAGTAGTCGTCGAGGCTGAGCTTGAAGGGTTCGAACCCCAGGAGCTTCAGCTGCTCGCAGAGTCTCTTTGCAAACGTCGTCTTACCCGATGACGACGGTCCTGCGACAAAAACGATCTTTGCATTCTTTTCAGCCACGGCGTCGGCAATGGATGCAATCTTGCGTCTGTGGAGATCCTCGCTGAGCTTTATGTATTCCGCCATTCCTCCCTCGATGTTGAGTCTGTTCATCTCCCCCAGGCTCCTCACTCCCAGAACCTTTCCCCACCTCTTGTACTCCTCGAATACACTGAAGAGAAGAGGATTGTCCCTCAGGGGTGCTATCTCCCTTATCGAGGACGATGTCGGATAACGCAGAAGAAGTCCCTTATCCGAATATTTTCTGAGCTCGAATACAGAAAGGAGTGCCGTGTTCTCCACCAAGGGCTCGTACGATACCTGTGCGTATCCGTTGAGGCGGTAGATATATGTATATGGGTCGTTACGGGACGAGAGAAGGAGAGCCGTGTCACGGCGTCCCAGGGAGAGGAAGGTATTCTCCGCATCCTCGCCGCTCATGGGTACGTATTCGATTTCCATCTCTTTATCTACAAGCTCCCGCATCTTTTTCTCTATTGTCTCTACATCCTCGTCCCGGATAGCTGTGTCGTCGGAGAACGAGAAATAATAGCCGTCTCCGAGAGAGTGTCCTATGACGAGCGCCCGCTCGGGAAAGCAGATATAAGACGAAAGAGAGAGGAGGAAACATATCGAATGGCGGTATATTCTCCGTCCCAGACTGTCGAATGCATGAATAGGCTCGATTGACGAGGAAGAGACTATCCGTCTCCCCATCGGAGAAGCCTCCCCGTTTACGAGAGCACCCACAACGGGATTCGAGCGGTAATCGTACTTCTGATCCTTTTCAATTACACCGAGTCCGGCAAGTGCCGTATGAACTGTCGAAAATGGAGGAAGAGAGATGCTCTTCTCTCCGAACTTCACTTCTATTCTTTCCATTGAAGTATTATCAACAGTGTCACGGCGCTTTGCAACAAAATGTTGCACTCCGGACGGGGATGTCAGACACCCTTTTATCAATGTGTCTGTCTCTCTGCATCCTTTCGTCCCTGAAACGGCGTATCCGACCCCGGAGACGGCGGGGTGTCAGAGGCAGAGATCTTTCAGTTCCTCGTAGACTCTGTTCTCTGTAACTCCGCCATCCAGTGGTGTGATACTGACCGTTCTGTCTCTCAGAACGCAGTCGATATCGTATCCTGAGGATGAGGGGGAAGGTTTGTAGACGCTGTGTCCCACTTCGTAGTACATCCTGCCGTCATCTGTTCTGAACCAGTCCTGGTAGTACGGTCCGCCCTGCCTCGTTATCCTGATTCCCCGAGCCCCGTCCGGGATATTCACGTTCCATAACAGATTCTTCTCGAGGAGTCTCTTATCCTCGAAGAAAGCCCATATGTCATGAATGTGTCCGCTGAAGGCTGAAAACGATGCGGGGAAAACCGAGAACGCCACAGCAGGAATCGAGAAGAAATATGATTCGAAGACGGCCCCGCATGTTCCCGAGTATGCTATGTCCCAGCCGACGTTGACGCCGTTGTTGACACCGCTGAGGACAAGGTCGAATGGAGGGAGGGCATCGAAGGCGAATCTCACGCAGTCAGCCGGCGTCGAATCGACGGAGTATGCCTCTTCTGCGCCGTCGTACTCTCTCTTCACGATTTCGAATCTGTTATGTATGTCGATAGAGTGGCTCTTCGCACTCTGCTCCCTCTTCGGGGCGCAAACAGTGACAGAGCCGAGTGTGGATGCAAAATCGCAGAGGACTCTGAGACCGGGGCTCTCTATGCCGTCGTCATTTGTAATGAGAACTCTCTTCACATCCATCCCCCGTTCGAGGCCTTGTAGGCAGCAACAAGAGCGTCGGCATCCTTTATAAGGGCTTCCATCTCCTCTTTCGAGTAGCATGTCGCGCCGCTTGCCCTGTCATGTCCGCCCCCGTGGTAGCGTGAGGCCAGCGAATCGACTGTCATGAAGCGCGATCTGAGTCTCACCCTTATCGTGCCGTCGCCGTTGTCTATGAAGGCTATCCAGCATATGGAGCCCTTGATGGAGGACATGAAGGAGACGCTCTCGCTTGCCTCCTCGCGTGTAAGGTTCCATTTACTCTGGAAGCCGGAATCGACATATACCCATGCAAGTCCGCTCTCTGTGATATTCACCTTTTCAAAGATTGCCTCCCTGTAGCGGTAGAACGATATGTCCTTGAGCTCGAGGCGTGCCATAAGAAGTTCAACGTCGACGCCTTCGTCGAGCATGACCGCAGCCATTCTCAGTGTCTCGCCCGATGTCGAAGAGTATGAGAAGCGCCCCGAGTCCGTCACCATCCCGGTATATATTGCAGTTGCGGCTTCGCTGTCGATTCTGAGTTTATCGCGGAATGTGTTGTAAAAGTCGGCTATCATCTCCGAGCATGATGAGCGGTAGTCCTCTATCCACTCGAGCGCCGGCCAGTCCTCGCACTTTATGTGGTGGTCTATCTTGATGATTTCCTTCGCCGATGCGAGCTTCTTGTAGCTTATCCTGTCGAGGGTCGCGGTATCGAGAATGATGGCGAGGGATGATGAGATGATCTCGTCTGAGACCTCTCCGTCGTCGCCTCCGAGGAAGGAAAGGTAATCGGAATAGTCCGAGGACGAGAGATATATTCTCTTCTCCGGGTATGTGAGCTTGAGGATCCTCTCGAGGCCCTTTGTGGAGCCGATGGCATCTCCGTCGGGACGGAAGTGCCTCCCGATTACTATCGAATCGTATTCTTCTATCTTGTCGAGTATCTTTCTCTTTATATCTTCATTCATCATCTTCTTCTCCGAGTTTCTCGAGATCCGAGAGCATTCTCATCGCATCTTCCTTTGTTCCGAGCACGGCGCCGCTTGCATTTCTGTGGCCCCCTCCGCCGTACTTGACGGCTATCCTGTTTATATCTGCACTGCGGCTTCTGAGCTCTGTCAGGATTTTCCCCTCTTCATCCTCCGTAAACGATACCCATATTCCGACACCCTTTATATTGGCCATCGAATTCACAAGCCCGCGGGAGATGGAAAAGGCAGTGCCTCCCATCTTCTTCACATCTAGGGATGTGTTGTACGTCCAGGCAACACCCCCTCTCCCCAGTTCTATTTTTCCAAGGTAATATGCCTTCCTTCTGAGGGCGGAGAAATCCTCGCTGTAGAGGTTTGTGAAGACACTGTTTCTGTCGAAGTCGTACTTCACGAGCTCCGATACCACTCTGAATGTCACGGGAGAGACGTTACCGTATAAGAAGCGCCCCGAATCCGTCACGATTCCCGTAAAGAGTGCAGATGCCGCCGCAGCGTTCAGACGGAGACCTCTTTCAAGTGCCCACTCTGCCACAAGTCCTGCGCATGACTCTCTGCTGCTGTCGACGACCTCGGTGCGGCATATGGGCTCGATGAAGAGATGATGGTCGAAGCGGAGAGTATCTGCTGCCGTCTTCCACCTCTCGTCGCTCACAAGGGAGGGCGATGACATATCGAGGAGGATCGAAAGGGAGGAGGAAAAGAGAGAGTCCTCCACTTCATCCATCCCTTCCGGGATGATGAATGAATAGCGGGAGGGACTGTCTCCGACCATGTAGACCTTCTTATGAGGGTAATTGAGCGCTATTATCTCCTTCAAGCCCTTCTGCGACCCGATTGCATCCCCGTCGGGATTGAGGTGTCTGTGTATGATTATACTGTCGTATTTCTCTATGAGGCGAAGCGCCTCTTCAAAACATTTCCTTTCCATTTCTCACAAGGAGCGCTTCTGAGAAAGAGAAAGAGAGGAGAGACCCTGAGGTCCCTCCCCTGCTGCACGCTTAAAGCGAACTTCTTTCGATGAGCATGATCGGGAACTGGCTGACATCGATCTTGGAGAGGCTCTCTCCGAGGATGTAGCTTGTCTTACTTGCCGATATTGTCTCGTATGTCTTGTAACAGCCGAGATAGTAGTCCGTGCCGTCCACTGTCGTATAAGGAGTCTTTGCCTCCTCTTCCATCTTCCAGACACACACCGGTGTCTCTGTCAGAGCTGCGCTTCCTCCGGAGACTTCGATGTAGATCTTCTTTCCTTCCCGGACGAAGTACATTCTGAAGCCGCCTTCAGCCTCCTCGAGGTAGACGTTGACGCTTTTACCGAGAGATGTTGTCGTAGCAAGGTACTTCGTGCCGCTCATCTCTCCTGCAAAGAAGAGATCCTTTCCTGCAAGAAGCTGTGTGAGAGCGACAGTGTATGTTGCATCAAGGTCAATATCACCCGATCTCTCGAGCTCCACGCTCTCGAGTTCATACTCGACAAGATATGCCGGGAACTGGCTCTTTCCGATGACGCTCCTGTCGTCGAAGATATAGCTGGTCTTGCTGGCAGATATCGTCTCGTATGTCTTGTAGCAGCCGAGATAGTAATCGGTGCCGTCCACTGTCGTGACAGGAACGAGAGACTCCTCGTCAAGTCTCCAGAGACTGCCGGCGTCCGTGGAGAGTGCAGCCTTGCCGTCGATGACAGAGATGTATGTCCTGACTCCGTCCTTCTCGAAGTACATCATAAAGCCGCCGTCGGTGTTTTCAACCTTCACGATTGTACCCTTCATGTACTGGGAGGTCTTGAAATACTTCGTGCCGCTCATCTCGCCTGCAAAGACGAAGTCCTTTCCTGCGTTCTTCTGGCTTACAGCGAGCATGTAGCTCTTCTCTTCGCTGAGCTCTGATGCCTTTTCAAGTTTGAGGGTCGCCGCTTCAACCTTCTCCAGGACTGCCGGGAACTGGCTTACGCCGATTTTGGATGTGTCGTCGAGGATGTAGCTTGTCTTGCTTGCCGACATCGTCTCGTATGTCTTGTAGCAGCCGAGATAGTAATCCGTTCCGTTCTCTGTCGTTACAGGAACACCTGTCTCAGCATTGAGTGTCCAGAGAGATACTGCCTCATCTGTGATTGCAGCCTTTCCTCCCGATACCGAGATGTACTTCTTCGCGCCGTCTGATGTGAACGAGAGATAGAAACCGCCATCTGCAGCTTCGACAGTAACATCTGTTGCTTCTTCTGCCTTCATTGTGGTCTGGAGATACTTCTCGCCGCTCATTGCGCCTGCAAAGTAGATCTGGCGGGCTGTGTTAGCCTGATAGAGGCCGTACTTGACGACAGCGCCGTCGACTGCTTCAGTGACTGCAGATGTAATGTAGTTGTCTGCACTCGCTGCCTCGAGAGAAAGTGTAAAGACGACTTCCCTCTTTTCAGCACCCGATGTAATAACGGCTGTAAGCGACACTGTCCGAGCTTCTTCCTGGAGTGTGACAACAGCCTTTCCGCCGTCGATTCTGACTGCCTCGTTATCGCTTGTCCAGGAAAGTGTGACGCTCTCGTATGAAGCGCCCCGGAGAGGAAGTGTGATCTCCTTGTCCTCTGCAAAGGTGGAATCTATGGAGATGTTTCCGATTTCGAAATCGATCATCTCGGAGTCTGACTTCTTGGGAAGTGACTTATAGGTGAATGCATCAGCCGTGACAGGTGTGAGATAGAATGCTCCGTCATAGATGGAGATTATGCCTGTGACGTCTGCAATCCATCCGAGGTGCTCTGCGTGTCCTGTCTTGAAGAGAGCCTGGTCAGCCTTTGTGAGAGGACATGTCGAGGATGAGATTCTGACATAGCTCTTGAGGCCGTTCTTCTCGAAGTAGTAGTAGCCGTTGGATGTGTCTTCGCCGCCGATTGTGACATCCTTTATTGTCACGAGCATCGACTGTCCGACGGTAAGGGCGCTGTCCTTGAGGGACGAGGCAGCCTCATATACTGCTGTGAGATCCGCGGGCTCTACTTCTGATGCCCCGGAGAGAATCTCGACAGCACCGCTCTTTATCTCATGTGTTCCGGAATAGAGGTCCTTGACGCCTGTGACTCTCACTGTCATACCCACTTCAACGCCGAGCGTGACTGGGTCTTCCGCCGTCGAATATGCATAGTAGCCGCCGTCTGCGTCTTCGAAGTAGATACAGTTGTAGCTTGCGTCCCTGGATTTGCTGATAAGGCCTGTGACGACGCCCTTGACAACGACTGTCGCATCGTCAGCAGCAGCAACATATTCGCTCCATGTCGATTCCTTGAATGCAGGAACAAAGTGGGCAAATGCTGTGGAAGCGGATGAGACGCCGTCACTTACCGTTGCCGTAAGCGTGTAGTCGATCCTTTCGGGGGTCTTCTCGTCGACATCGACTGTGACTGTCTTTCCGTCTTCAGAGGGGACGATTGTAACACCCTCCTCTACATCGACAGACCACTTCACGCTGTATGTAACGCCGTTTATCGTAACGACGCCGACAACCTTGTAATCACTTGCGGTTGCCGTGCTTTCTCTTCCTTCGTTGTACATCGAGAAGACGTAACTCTTCGCCTTTTCAACTTCCGATTTCACCGGAGTCTCGACTGTGGTTGAAGCACAGGAAACAACGAGCATAAGGAAGACAAGAGCTAGAGAGAGTACTCTGATTCCTTTTTTCATAATTATTCTCCTTAATCCTCGATTAAGATATCATCAACGCTGAAAACATATATCTCGGGAACTCCCTGATAGTTTTCAACTATTCCCCTTACCTCTATCGTCTTTCCGATGAAAGACTCTGCTTTGAGATAAGCTCCTTCACTGTCCCTGAGCGGGATTGTCCTGATATTTATCTCCTCCTGGCCGTCACTTACCGAGAGCGTCAGCGCACCGTAGTAGGACGAAGACTCGTTCGTATTGACCCAGCCGTCCTCCACATAGAGCGAGCCGACAGTGACTGTCGTCGCCTCGAGCGCACTGGAAGCCGCCATCGTCACATCCTCGTCCGAGAGTGCGAACGTGACTGAGCCCGAGAGGAGGTAATAGAGATCGACGCTGTCGTACTCTATCACATTATCTGACGAGATGAGCTGGATATTGTCAGGATCATCCTTCTTCATCTCCCTGTATTTGATTCCCGAAACCTGATAGGTTCCGTCACCCTCGTAATACTGTACCGTACCTACAATCTTCACCCTGTTTCCGGGCTTGAGGATCCTGAGGCCGCCTCCCGAGAGTGAGTAGCCGTAGTAGACGCTGATTCCATACTGCATCCCCGTCTCCTCGTCTCTGTCCTCTATGTAGACGCTGTTGTCGCTGTTGCGGGTGACAACGCCTTCGAAACTGACCTTGAGGCCGTCATAATCTGAAACATGTGCCCTGAGCTCCTTGAGCGTGAGAGGTATCGAGTCGCCGTAGTAGAAGCCGGGGTCGTTTTCTCCCGACCATACGCACTTCTTCTCCCTCTTCGCCTGGGCAATCGCCTCGAGGCAGTACGTACCGTAGCGGTTGCTGCCGGAAGCGGAGGCAATGGCGAGACCCTCCTCCAGGAGCTCGAGATTGAGGCATCTGTAATCCTCTCCCTCCTCTCTCTGGTACCATACCCAGACAAGGTATCTGCCGCCTGTCGAGTCGAGGTTCCACACGCCGTCATCGCTTTCGACGATAATGCTTACGGCCGTTTCAAGCCTCTCTCTCGTGAACTCGCTCGCCTTCTTTCCCCACGGCTCTATCTTACCCGTGCTCTCGGGAGTGTTTACGGCAAGGTATCTTGCCTTCAATACCCCGTCGGATGAGACGGATTGAGGCACGTTGAAATGTGTCGTGTCGCCGTCGACGAAGAGCTTCACCGTCACCGGTGTCTTCTTTGTCGGGGAGGTCATGTCGAGCTTCAGAGACGATGTGTAGTCCACATGCTCTATGCTCTCCACTTCTACCGTGGAAGAAGAGAGAGAGCTCTCCCTTTCAGTCGAAACGCACGATATGAGTAAAAGAACAAGAAGGATCAGAGGAAGAAGCTTTTTCATATCAGTTCTGGTACTCGCATTCGTCCAGTGCATCCTGGAATGCCTTGTCCACGGCACTCTCATCTGCTGCAGGAAGCGATGTCGTTATGATGTTCTGGACCTGGCTTCTTGCCTCGCTCGAGCCGTTGAAAGCGGGAGATGTGTAGTATGCATCCTCCTGCTCGAGACAGACCTTTGCAGAGAGAGCTGCAACATAGTCGCCGCCGTCAGCCTTTGCAACGAACTCCTTGTAGCTCTCGTTGTCGGCAACGCTCTTGAGGACAGGTACATAGCCGCTTGCCATGCTGAACTCAGCCTGGAAGGTGACGCTTGTCGTCATGAACTTCACAAAGAGCCAGCTTGCTATGACTTCCTGTGGATTGGACTTGTTGAAGATACAGACGCTCGGACCCTGGCTGATGACCTTCGGATTATCGGGATCGACCTGCGGGATTGTTGCAATACCGACCTCGAAGGGGTAATTGCCGTCTGCGTCGGCTGTCGGTCTCTGATGTGTTGCGCCTGCGCTCGAGCCGATGCTCATGTAGCTCTTGGTGCCGCTTTCAGCTGTGAAGAGCCCCGATGTATAAGCGCCGTAGATGCTCTGCGTCGTAACGTATCCGTTCTGGTACCACTCTCTGAATCTCTTCACGAATGCCTTGTTGGTGTCGTTATTGAAGAGGTAGTGAGGCTCTGTAGCCGATGTGTAGGGGGATCCCAGCTGCTCTGTCATCGTGATAAACCAGTTACCCTCGCTGTCGTAGCCGAGAGGAATGGACGAGGGATCGATTTCCTTGATCTTCCTGCAGAGCTCTTCCATCTCGTCCCATGTCTTCGGGACTGAGAGTCCGTTCTGGTCGAAGAAAGTCTTGTTGTAGTAGAGAACTTCCGTGCTCTTCGACCAGGGAAGTGTGTACATGAGGCCGTCGCCGAACTGTCTGCCCTCTTCGTAGTAGCCGTCGATGAAGTCGTCTTTCTGCTCCTGTGTGAGACCCAGAATCTCTGTCGTACCGTCAGCTCTCTTTACAGGAATCTCGCTGTCGATAAGGTTATCGAGAGCAGCCACTGCGCCTGCGAGGTTATAAAGTGCAACGTGGTCGGGATAGCAGTATGCGATATTGGGCTGGTTGCCGACTGTAATCTCCGTCGAAATCTGGTCTCTCACGTCGTCATAGCCGCCGATCTGTGTAGCCTCGACTGTGATGTTGGGATAGACCTTGTTGAACTCTGTGATGTACTGACTCAGCACCTCGGAGAGATTCGAGCCCATCGTGTGATAGAATGTGATTGTCACACTGCTTCCGTCATAGCCGCCTTCCGGTACCTCGAAGAGAGCCGCGGAAGAAGCTGAACTCTTTTCCTTGCCGCCTCCGCAGAATGCGGAAAGTATGACAAGTGACGAAAGAAGGACAACTGTCAGTAATTTTTTCATATTATTCTCCTTATTTTATTTCCTTTGTTTAATGTTAACCCTTAATACCGCTGCGCGATACTCCCTTCATGATGTATTTGCGGAGGAATACGAAGACTAAAAAGAGAGGTGCCGAGACAAGAGCGACTGCCGCCATCTGCACGGGGTAGTTGACGTCTCCCGTAGACTCCGTGAAGGCGTTCCTCAGTCCGTTGGTTATGAGGCGGTGGGAAGCATCGTTGGCGACGAGGCGCGGCCAAATATAGCTGTTCCATGCCCCCATCATCTTGAGTATCGTAATGGAGATGAGTGTCGGAAGTGAGAGCGGGATCATGACCTTTACAAGGTATTTGAAGTCGCTTGTCCCGTCGACCTTCGCCGCAAGATAGAGCTCGTTGGGTATCTGGAGGAAGTTCTGCCTCAAAAGGTAGATGTAGAATACAGATACCAGGAACGGGACTATGAGTACGGTGTAGGTGTTGATCCATCCAAGCTTCGTGACTGTCGAATAGTTGGTGATCGTGAAGAGCTCTCCCGGGATCATCATCGTCGCAAGAAGAGCTGCAAAGAGTGCGTCCTTACCCCTGAACTCGAGGCGCGCGAACGCAAATGCCGAGAGTATCGTGATGATGAGCGAGAGCAGCGTCGATACGATTCCGACGTAGAAGGTGTTGAAGAAGAGACGCCCGAGGTTTGCCGTCGTGAATGCCGTCGCATAGTTCGAGAAGAGCACCTTCCTGGGGAAGAATGTCGGGACGCTCATGCGGTACTCATCGAGTGACTTCAGCGACGATATTATCATCCAGTAGAACGGGAAGAGCACCACCGCCGCCATTATGATAAGGAATGTATAGAGAAGGACCTGTACGAGGACGAAGACTATCCTCTGTCTTACGGAGACCTTCTGCATATCCTGAACGTGCATTGTTTCCATATCCGGCCCCCTTAATAGTGCACCCTCTTCTTGCTCACCTGGAGATTGACCAGTGTGACAAGAAGGATGATGAAGAAGAGGATGAGAGCTGCAGCCGAAGCACGGCCCTGGTTGTTGGTGCTGAGGGCGTCATAGATGAAGCCGACCATCGTATTGAGACGTCCGGCAGCATCCGCCGGGCCCATATCCTCGCCGAAGATACCGACAATCGAGGTATATTCCTTGAAGCCTCCGATGAAGCCCGTGATTACGACGTAGGCGATCATGGGGCTGAGGAGAGGCACGGTTATACGCGTGAAGATACGTCTTCTCGAGGTGCCGTCGACACGTGCAGCATCATAATACTGCCTGTTGATTGACTGGAGACCTCCCAGGAGTATGAGGATCTTGAACGGGAGGGCGTTCCATACGATATAGATGACCATGACAGTCATGTTCGCTGTGTAGCTCGAGCCGGCATTTATCCAGTTGATGTGCGTCCCCCCGAAGAACTCGATTATGTTGTTGACGATCCCCGCCGTGACGATTATCTCGTTCTTCGTTCCGTAGAATGATCCGACTATGTTGAACATCGCGGCAAAGACCATGCCGATGGCGATGGAGTTCGTGACATACGGAAGGAAGAAGATGGTCTGCAGGGGCTTCTGAAGGAACTTTATCGAGTTGAGACAGACTGCGATCAGAAGTGCCAGTATTGTCGATACGGGAACCGTGATGACGCAGAGAAGAACCGTGTTCTTGAGACACTGCAGGAACTTCTGGTACTTCAGAACCTTCGTGAAGTTGCCGATGCCGAAGCTGAATGTGGCGCCTCCGACGGCCTTGAGTCCGGAATAGTTTTCAAGAAAGGCCATCCTGACCGTGTTTATGATGGGCCATACGGTGAAGATGAGGAGTAATATGATGGCGGGAGATAGATAGATCCACGCCTTCCATCTGTGTTCGCTTTCTACCATAGCCTATTTCTCCAGCACAATGCGTTCTTCAGTTTCACGGTTGAATACGAAGACCTTGTTCTTCTTGAGCGAGAATGATATGTCCCCCTTCTCCCTGTCCATGACGGTGTCGGAGGGGATGATAGCCCTCAGCGTCTGACTCACAAGTGCGTCGTTATGAGCGACTATCGAGACATCCCTGCCCATGACTTCGACGGCTCTGAGAGTACAGTGGAAGGGACCGTCCGGGCTGATGATGAAGCCCTCGGGTCTTATTCCGACGTAAACACTCTGGCCGGGCGCACCGGTCTCTCCTATAACATCCTTACCTATCTTGAGAAGGCCGTTCTCTATGACGCCCTCGAAGACGTTGATCGGAGGAGTTCCGAGAAACTTCGCGACAAAGAGGTTTCTAGGGTTGTCGTAGACATCCTGGGGAGAGCCTATCTGCTGGACAACACCGAGTTTCATGATGACGATCTCGTCGGAGATGCTCATCGCCTCCTCCTGGTCGTGAGTGACGAAGACGGTCGTGATCTTCGTCTCCCTCTGTATACGTCTGATCTCCTCTCTTGTCTGGAGCCTGAGTCTTGCATCAAGGTTAGAAAGAGGCTCGTCGAGAAGAAGAACCCTCGGCATCTTCACAAGAGCCCTTGCGATTGCGACTCTCTGCTGCTGGCCCCCGGAGAGTTCGGAGGGTTTACGTTCCATGAGTTCGTCGATCTGGACGAGCTTTGCAACATCAGTCGCCCTCTTCAGCATTTCGTCCTTACTCAGCCTGTCCTCACCCTTGAGGTTCTGGAGCGGGAAGAGGATGTTCTGCTTGACTGTGAGATGGGGGTATAAGGCATAGTTCTGGAAGACAAGTCCGACTCCCCTGTTCTCCGGACTCAGTCTCGTCACATCGTCTTCTCCGAAGAAGATCTTTCCGCTTGTAGCCTTCTGCAGGCCGCAGATCATATAGAGCGTCGTGCTCTTTCCGCACCCGGACGGCCCTAAAAGTCCCACGAGGGAGCCGTCGGGGATGGTGATCGTCATATCATTTACGGCGACGACCTCTTCATTCGATTTCTTGTTCCTTGACGGAAAAATCTTCGTCAGATTCTGCAGTTCAACCTTCATTTTCTATTTCCTTTTAATAATAGAGCGTGCGTTCAGCCTCTTCTCTGGCTCTTTCCTTCTTCGCCTCGATTACATCCTCTTCGCTCTCATATATCTTCTGCGATGCATAGTCGACGACGACGGTGTCGGCGAGTATGTCGTGTATGGCCTGGTGCTCGCGCCGGATCATCACGAGAAGGAAGTTCGTGAGAGTAAGCGCGACTATGACCACTGTACCGGCAATACCGACTACGTTGAAGAGAATCATCACGATGAGAAGCACCGGGATCATGATCTCTATGGTATACTTCCCGAGTACGGAACGTATGAAGAGGGAGAGGGAGTTCACCTTCCATCCCCCCCGTCTCATGAGACATAAGCCGAATATCTTCTTGCCGACAGTGACCCCGTTTTTAAAGAAGAGGGGGATGAGGAATTCACTTGTGAAGACGGCAAGGAAAATGCCGAGGGAGAGCGAGAGAAGCGTGAGGTTCATGACACGCTGGTAGTTCGCCATCGCCTCCTCATCCCCGATAAGAACATTATATGCCTCGTCGTAGCGTCCCCGCTCCTCGGGGGTGTATGAGTAGTATTCGTCAGATGAGATGGAGAAAGTCACGCCGTACTCTCTTTCATACTTCTCGTACGATGATGTCAGTTGTGTATTGTAATAATCAAAGTTCGTTATTTTCGAGATGAGAAAAATGAAGAATGTGGCGAGAATCGTGATTACGATGAAATCTAAAAGAAAAGCCGAAAACCTCTTAAGAAGCCCTGCTCTCTGGATATCGAAGGAATCTGCCACAAAACACCTCTCTTGTCTGTACTGGAAACGCCTTATCAGTGTACCTCAAAAAAGGAGATATGTGTGAAGTATTTTTCCCTCTCAACTACAGTCGATTCAGATTTCGGAATACATCAGTAAAGAAGTCCGGGACTGCGGGAAATGAAGCATTACCCACAGCTGAAACAGATTGCCGCAGCATATAAATGACAATTATGAACAGGAGCTTCATCTTCACTTCAGAGAAATAAAACTCCATTCCGGATACCTATCAGCGCAGAATGTTGCTCCCCCGCCCTGTTGGGGCAGACAGAAACAAGGCCGGACTTTGCAGCCGCGTATCAATTTTTAAGACATCCTACAGGAACAACAAGGACTCCGTCAGGACGTCTGTAAGCATACCTGCCGACTGCAGTCAATACCATAAGAAACGAAGGTTCCTTCATCTTTGCCGTATCGATTCTGTTCTTAAGATCCTGAAGATTCGACGAGCCCGAATTAATAAGTTCTTCTCCTCCGAGTTTAATCTCGATAAAAGCGTAAGAGCCGTTACGGAGATGAATCACCGCATCACACTCCAGACCGGTGTTATCCCTGTAATGGTAAACAGAACCGCCGAGGCTGTCGGCATAGACACGAAGATCTCTGATACACATTGTTTCAAAGAAAAGCCCGAATGTCCTGAGGTCATTTATGAGATCATCCGGGCCTGCACCGAGGCTTGCCGCCGCAATCGACGGATCTACAAAATAACGTGTGGCAGATGTCCTTACAGCAGACTTTGACCTGAGATTTGGATTCCATGCCACTGTCTCCTCGACAACAAAGATGCGCTTGAGGGCATTGATATATGTCTTCACAGTTTCGTCGTCGCACGAAATATCCCGGGCAATAGTGAGATTAGAAGCCTGACTACCCATATTTCTCGCATAAGACCGCATCAGCATTTTCACCCGCTCCGGATTCTTTTCTATACCGTCCGCCCTGTTTATATCTGAATTAACAACTCCGTCGTAATAATCAACAGCCTGATAGAGAGCCGCATCATCAGGCAGATCCAGAGCAGCAGGCCACCCGCCGCGGCAGAGAAGAAACGATATGTCTTCCAGTTCAAGATGATTCTCACCATTCACATCATGATTACCGGCAAAAAGAGAGGCCAGGCTTACTTCTCCCGTCGACTCTCCAGACTCGAAGAGGCTCATTGGTCTCATTGTCATCCATGAAAAACGCCCTGTACCCGAATGAGAAATAAGGGAAGTATCAGCAGGAACGGCCGATCCTGTCAGGATAAACTGACCTGTTTTTCCCCTTTGGTCAACCTCATACCTCACAGTATCCCAGAGAGTCGGAGCAAGCTGCCACTCATCGAGAAGTCTCGGAGTCTTTCCGTTCAGCAGTTTCTGAGGATCTATTCTGGCCAGCAGCAGATTCTGTTCTTTGGATTTCGGTTCATCCAATCTCAACACACTTGATGCATGTTTTGTGGCTGTCGTTGTCTTGCCACACCACTTCGGGCCTTCTATCAGGACGGCACCCTTACCCTGCAGTTTTCTATCAAGCAGTTCGTCTGCTATTCTTTTTCTGTACTTCTCCATATGAGCAGTATATTAGATTTCGGAAACTTGTAACAATATTTTTCGGAAACTTGTAACAATGTTTTTCGGAAACTTGTAATAATCACGTGAAGAGAGGAGCCGCTGCTTTCACATATCTCAGCCACTCGTCATATACCTTCAGGTATTCCTCATGAGCCTCTGGTGAGGAAGTGCATGTCTTTCCTTCATCCATTTTCACATGACGGGATGTTATTTCGCTTATGGATTTGACTCTCCCCTTCTCCTTCTCCAGGACATAGAGGGCCTGGAGAGCGGCTCCGAATGCTGCCGCTTCCGGATTCTGGGGAATCCTGACTGGGAGTCCCGTTACGTCGGCAACCATCTCTCTCCAGAGTGCGCTCTTTGCTCCACCGCCTGTAAGGGTGATCCTCTTGGGGTTGAAGCCGAGTTCGACGAAAGCATCCAGTCCGTACATAAGTGCGAATACGGAAGCCTCCATAGCCGAGCGTGAGATATTCTCCTCCTTCATGTTTGAAAGCGTGAGTCCGAATAGACAACCCTTTCCCTTCGGGTAGTCGGGAGTACGCTCGCCGTTGAAATAGGGAAGCATACATACTCCTTCACTTCCTATCGGGGCTTTCGACGCCATATCATTGAATGCGGCAATATCTTTTCCGAAGAGTTCTCTTGTAACCTCTGAAGATACAGTGCAGTTCATCGTGCAGAGAAGCGGAAGCCAGAGCCCGGTTGACGAACAGAATGAGGCAAGTCTGCCTTTTGTGTCGATTACCGGCCTCTCGGTCGTGCCGTAGAGTGTGCCGCTTGTCCCCATGCTCATCGTCAAATCGCCATCACTGACTGTCCCCGTTCCAACTGCTCCCATCATGTTGTCTCCGCCGCCGGTACTTACCGGAATGCCGGAAGGAATGCCGAAAAGACGGGAAGCCTTTTCACTGACTCTTCCGACTATGCTGCCGCTTGGAAAAAGAGGAGGGAGGCTTTCTCTGAGGTCCCTCTTTCCGTCTATGGCAGAGAGTACCTCGTACGACCATTCTCTTCTCTTCACATCGAAGAAGGCTGTTCCCGAGGCGTCGCCGTATTCCATCGAGGCTTCTCCCGTCAGGACGAAGTTGATCCAGTCATGGGGGAGCATGATCCATCTCATCTTCGCATAAATGTCGGGATGGTTTTTCTTCAGCCACAGCACCTTCGGCGCCGTATAGCCGGTCTTGATTTCGTTTCCTGTCTTTTCAATGACAGAGTCACGGCCTCCGAGAGAGTCGGTGAGTTCTCTGCACTCCTCTATGGTTGATGTGTCACACCAGAGCTTCACGGGATAGAGAACCTCCCCGTCCCCGCCGACTGGAACGAAGCCGTGCTGCTGACCGGAGACACCTATGGCCTCGATTCTCCCTCTGATATCCTCCGGAATACGTGAAAAGCAGTCTCTGAGGGCATCAAGCCACCAGGATGAGAGCTGCTCACGTGTGCCGTCCGGCAGGCTTATGAGATCATGCTTTGACTGAGTCAGAGACAGCACCTTTTCACCGGTGCTGTCATATACCAATACTTTCGTACTCTGTGTTCCGTTGTCAATTCCGCATGTAATCATCGCATTCAACCGAAGAGATATGAGTTAATAAGGTTATTAAGATATTCCTGCTTACCGCTTCTGAGAGGAGGATTGACCTTTGTCCCGTACTCTGCAAGAGAGACAAGATCGAGCTCTCCGAGTTCGAACTTCCGTCCCATGCCGCTATCGAAGGAGCTGTAGCGGTCCTTAATGAAGCTGTCGAGCCTGCCGTCGCTTATTATCCTGTCGGCTGTGATGAGGCCGAGGGCGAATGCATCCATTCCCCCTATATGGGCGATGAAAAGATCCTCTGTGTCCGTTGAATTTCTTCTTCTCTTGGCATCGAAGTTCAATCCTCCCCTGAGGCCGCCGTCACGGAGAATGACAAGCATCGCAAGCGTCGTATCATAGATGTTCGACGGGAACTCGTCGGTATCCCAGCCGTTGAACATGTCGCCCTGGTTTGCATCGACGCTTCCGAGCATGCCGTTATCTGCACAGACCTGGAGATCGTGGGAGAATGTGTGGCCCGCGAGGGTGGCATGGTTTGCCTCGATATTGCACTTGAAATCCTTCTCGAGGCCCTGCGATCTTATGAAGGCGATTGCAGTCTCGGCATCATAGTCATACTGATGCTTCATGGGCTCCATAGGCTTGGGCTCGATGAGGAATGTGCCCTTGAATCCTATACTGCGACCGTAGTCGCGTGCCATTCTGAAGAACTTTCCGAGATGTTCCTTCTCCCTTTTCATATCTGTATTGAGGAGTGTCATGTAGCCTTCCCTTCCTCCCCAGAATACATAGTTCTCGCCTCCGAGCATGACGTTGATGTCGAGACTCGTCTTCACCTGGAGTGCGGCACGTGCGACGACACGGAAGTCGGGGTTTGACGCCGCTCCGTTCATGTAGCGGGGGTTCCCGAATGCGTTTGCAGTGTTCCAGAGGAGCTTCACGCCCGTTTTATCCTGTCTCTCTTTGAGAAAGGAAGCTGCCTTGTGATAGTTTTCAACATACTTCACCGGATTCTCGTCCTCCGCCACGATATCGACATCATGGAAGCAGTAGTAGGGAGCACCGATCTTCGTAAAGAACTCGAATGCCGCATCGGCCTTTTTTCTCGCCGCCGTGACAGAATCCCTGTCAGACCATGGATAGACAAGCGTCGGCTTACCGAACATGTCAGTGCCGTCAGCGCAGAAGCTGTGCCAGTACGCGATTGCGAACCTGAGGTGATCCTTCATCTTCTTTCCGAAAACTACCCTCTCCGGATCGTAATACCTGAAGGCAAGGGGGTTGTCCGTACCCTTCCCCTCGAACTTGATTTTTCCTATTCCCTTGAAATATTCTTCATCCCCGATGAAATAATCTGACATGAAATGCCTCCTTCTTGTGTAGTGTGAGTGTACGCCCGCATGGGGGATAAAATCAAGTTTTTTATTTACAAATTTTTGTAATATAATAACTTAATACAACATTGCCCAAGAGAAAAAGCTAATTTGTCTAATTTATGATACGGCCGATTGAGTCTTTGATGACACCAAGGTATGCCATACTCTCGCTTACATTCATTCTCCTCTCGTTCGACCGTGGATTGATTCTCTGTTCACCATCCGTATTGAACCTGGACGACATATCTGAGCGGGAGAACTCTTCGGGGGTCAGACCGCAGCGCTCCTTGAACGTACTTGAGAAATACTTGTAATCGGAGAAGCCCGTGAGTCTGTAGATCTCCGTCATCCTGTACTTCTTCGTTGCAATGAGCTTGCATGCGGCATGGAATCTGACGAGATTGACGTAGCTCTGAAAGCTCTGGTTGAGGGAATCCTTGATAAAGTGCGAGAGGTAATTCATCGATACTCCCTCCCTGAGGGCAAAATCTCCGAGCTTTATTTTCTCCGCATAATGCTCTTCCACATACTCTATCATCCTGTTCAGCCTCTCGTTTTTCCGTCTCTGAATCAGAAGTTCCTCTGAGGAAAGTGTCTTTACAGGCATGGAAAGAAGAAGGTCATGCATTAAAAGATTGCACTCTCCTGCACAGAACATCTGGAAAAGAGAAGGCCTTTTGAAATATGACAGGCTTATTTCGAGAAGCATCCTCTTCGCTTTCAGAATCTCATCCTCTTTGAGGAACACCCCGGGAAATAAGCTTGTACATGTGACGCCATCGGAGAGATTCAGAAACTGCGGCGTCATCTGAAGGCAGAGAAACGTTGCGTCCGGAGTCTTTGCGTTGAACTCATGAACGATTCCCGGAGGAAAGAGGACGAGAGTTCCCTTCTCCATGGAGTATTCACTGTCCTCCACCCTGATGGTGAGAGTACCGTCAAGAATCCAGATGAGCTCCCATTCGGGGTGAAGATGGGGTGTTCTGTACTCGACACAGTTGAGAAAGAGAGAGAGTCCGTGAATATGGCCGTACTGGATTATTTCAACTTCATTCATCTTCTCCTCCGTCTGTGTACTTCCCCTGACTTAAGCCCTTTTTACAAGTATAACACAGAAAAACTCCGTCTGCAGATACAGAGAGTATGGAAGACGATGTATCCGCTTTATGAGAAAGCCGGGGTAACAGGGTCATTTATTCTCCCCGGAGCTCCCGGGAAGGATTTCGATGAGGACATCTGTGAAGTCGGAGTGCAGGTATATATCGCAGCTGCGGTCGTTGCGGATGAGGTTATCCAGCCTCTCCGGTGTAATCTTGAAGGGAATCTCACCCTTTCGGTAACGGACGCTGCCGAAGATGTGTGTCCGTCTCATGAGGGGAAGGTATTCCTTTGCCGTCATCGGAAGTATGTCGTGTCCGTATTCTTTCGATATTCTCGCCCAGCGCAGGGCTGTATGGCGTGAAAAATGCAGAATCAGAAAATCTTCGAAGTTCATGTACTGGAACCTGAAGCGCGGAAGACCGTCCTCCTCACGCCCTTCGTAGTCACGTCTCTCGCTCTCGTCACGTATGTAGATGTCACGGTCGACGAGTATCTCTATACGGCTCTTCCGGTTCTTCTTCACCACTGCATTATAGGCCTTCCGGATCTCCCTGTACTGGCCGTTGACCGCCTTCACCGGATAGAAGACCGTGTCGATCTCCTCTTCTCTGAAGTAACGGTTGAGCTCGTTGAGGTAGGCCACCTCGCTCTGGCCTTCTGCTACTACGATGATGATCTTCTTTTCTCTGGCCATAGTTAGATATAAGGAAAGGGAATGCCGCTGAAGCGTCCCTCAAGGTAATCCGTACGGAACTTCGAAAGGCTTTTCACGCCCTCGATTTCGCACAGGCGCGAGACACAGCTTCCCTTCTTCTTCGTCTTCTCGAAGAAGGCTATCTCGCTTTTCTGTATGAAAGGTGCATCGAGAAGATCGGTGTTGTGCGACGAGCATATAAGCTGTGCGCCGCTGCTGTTGT
Source organism: Clostridium sp. AM49-4BH (assembly GCA_963626925.1). Lineage (GTDB taxonomy): Bacteria > Spirochaetota > Spirochaetia > Sphaerochaetales > Sphaerochaetaceae > Ornithospirochaeta. The sequence continues at coordinate 28,973 of CAVFZO010000006.1, read as the reverse complement.
AACGCTTATCGAGAAAGAGGGAGACCATCTGCCTCAGGACAATCGAATGCAGTGATACATCAATTTCATCGATGACGAGGATGCTTCCCGAGGAGAGGGCGGCAAGAATTACGGAAGTGAGGGCGAAGAGTCTCTTCGTTCCCTCGCTCTCCTCATCGAGGGAGAGCCATACCCCGCGGCAGTCACACCCCGTATGCTCGGTCTGCCATACCTCCCCGTCCCGTATGTCATCAACGGAGAGATCGAGTTTGAGAGTGAGTCTCCTGACATCCTCGAGGCATTCCTTCCGGCTCTTTCCCGAGAGCGTCACATAGCGCTCGAATGCATCAGATACCGAATAGGAGAAGGGATTGAAGAAGCTGATGCGGCATGCAATGGCTTCTCTCAGGGGAGAGGACGAGGAGGAGAGAACAGAATAAACCTGTCGTCCGTCCCTGAGGCATGCACTTATCTCGAAATCCCCCTCCCGGAGAACGGCCTTCTCGGTTGAGAATACCACCCTTCCGTCCTCTGAGAGGCTCTCGGAAAGGATCTCACTGTCATTGTATGTGATTGAATGGGTGTAGAGTGTGTCTCCCGATACGACCTCTGTCGTAAAGGAGGTGCCGTCGACAGATATGAGCCTGTCGGGTGTGTACTTCACGCTCCCGACGCCGTCCCGTATAAGGGAGACGAGAGTTGAGAGGGCCGAGAGCAGTGTGCTCTTCCCGCTGCTGTTTGCGCCGTAGATGACGATGAGCGGAACGGCTCTTCTCTTTCCCTCCCCGATGAAGAAAAGAGAGTCATATTCACTGTAGTTCTTCGGCTTTCTCTTTCCGTTCCACTCAAGAGAGAGCGTCGTATCCTGAATACTCTTGTAGTTGGCAACGCGGAGTCTGTAAAGCATGTCCACCTCCCCTCTCATTATAACACAGAGAGGAAGGTGGAAAGCATCAACTTTGTGTGATTTGAGGTATGTGGAAAATCAGACCACCTTCATCTCCCTGAGTGCCTTCGGGAACCTGAGAGCAAAGATGACTACTGTATAGATTATTGCAAGAAGGTCTGCAACAGGCTCTGCCAGAAAGACCGCGAATGTCTGATCGGATGTGAAGATATGGGGCATTATGTAGATAAGAGGGATCAGGAGTACAAGCTTCCTGATCACGGCTATGCTTATAGAGGCAGATGCGACTCCCGTCGAGACGAAGGTCATCTGACACGATATGAGCACGCCCATGAGGCACAGCATCAATGCATATGTCCTCAGGACGGGGACGACATAGCTTATAAGAGCAGCATCGGATGTAAAGAGCGAGGCAAAGAGCGAGGGAAAGAGCTCGACAAGGACCCACACAGTGAAGGAATAGACTGTAGAAGCCGCAAGAAGTGTCTTGAAACACTTTATGACCCTCTCCCTGTTACCCTTTCCGTAGTTGAAGGAGACGAGGGGCTGACTTCCCTGCGCTATCCCCTGGAGGGGAAGAAGCGACATCTGCATGACCGAGGTGCATATTGTCATCGCCCCCACGGCCGTGTCTCCGCCGTAACGGAGGAGTGATGAGTTGAAGCATATCGAGATAAGGCTCTCCGTGCTCTGCATGACAAACGATGCCAGTCCCAGGGCAAACGACGGAAGAATGACGGAGAAGGGAACAATCAGATTGCACTTTTTAAGCCTTATGCTGCTCTTCTTTCCAGCAAGGTAGAGAATGCAGAAGAGCGACGAGACGGCCTGACTTAATACTGTCGCCCATGCCGCACCTTCGACACCCATATCGAATGCATAAATGAAAAGAGGATCGAGGGCGATGTTCATCAGTGCGCCGGAAAGAACGACGAGCATGCTCACTACTGTTCTTCCCTGTGCCGTTATGAAGGCATTGAGACCGAGTGTCAGTTCGACAAAGACTGTTCCGAGAGCATATATCCTCATATATGACGAAGCATACTCAATCGTATTGGAGCTTGCTCCGAATGCAAGAAGAAGAGGCCTTGCCGTGAGAAGAAGCACCGTCGTCAGTATTATCGAAATGACAATCTGGAGTGAAAAACTTCCTCCGAGTATCTTCTCTGCCGTCTCCTTCTCGCCCTTCCCCATGAACATCGAGGAGCGTGAGGCAGATCCTGCAGAGACAAAGCATGCGAATGCAGATACTATCATTATAAGGGGGAGACAGACCCCGACTCCCGTGAGAGCGAGGCTCCCGATGTCTTTCATGTGTCCGATATAAACCCTGTCGACTACATTGTAGAGCATGTTTATAACCTGTGCCGCCACTGTCGGGAGTGCAAGCTTAAAGAGTGTTCTTCCTATAGGAGCACTGCCAAGCTGATTTTCGTCTGTCATTTTCATCTCCACTCTGGAAAGTAGTCCTTAGCGCTCTCCGCGTCAACGGTGCCGGCTTTAAAAACAACAGAAAAGCCTCCGGCTGTCTACTTTCCGGAGAGGATTTTTTCAAGAAGTGCGCCGTCTCCCTTGACGGTGACAGACGCTGAGAAGTCGATTTCCTTCCACCTCTTCGTCTCCGTTCTTTCAAAGCATGGAGAGGAGCACGAGTAGCATGCGCTCTTCTTCATATACCTCACCCTCCCGTCCTTCTTGCTGCTCTTCGGGGTGAGTACGGCTCCGGAGGGACAGAAGACGGAGAGCCCGTCCCTGCTCTTTACGAAGAAACCCGAGAGGGAAAGCTCTTTGCGTGCACTGTCATCCATCACCTCAACAATCTCAGGCGTCTTCATCTTTTCTCCCCGTTTCCTCAAGAGCGACGACACGGTTCATGAGACAGTGGTACTTTCCGTCGTCCGCATCCTCATGAAAGTGGCCGAAGAAGCTCTCCTTCCACCCGCCTCCCTTGTTTTCTATCTCCTCCTCGAGGGCACGGATCATGCTCTCGACGGGGTCGAAGAATGAGAGCGATAGACGTGTGAACATCCTCCTCTTCTCCCCGGGAGAAGTGGTGTGGGAGAGAAAGTAGTCGAACTTCCATCCGTTTCTCCGGAGTGTGTCGAACGCCTCGTCAAGCCTCTCGTAGGAGGGAACCTCCTCCTTCCACCAGCTCTTTCCCCAGAGCGCCGTGACTGCGGGATCGGTACGATAGTCCTTGTCTATGCTGCTTGCGCCCCCGAATACGAAGAAACGCTTTCCCTCGATTGTGTACATATGTCCTGTGAGGAGACGGTAGGTATTGCCTCCGAAGACGGCAACGCTGTCTCCGTACATATCCACCGTCTCCATCTTCTTCATCCATGTGTAGTTCTCGTGGTTGCCGTCGACGAAGAGAACCCTGTACGGACGTCTCTCCCTCAGCCACGCATTTCTTGTCTCCCCGTCCCATGAAAAGCCGAAGTCACCCAGCACTATGAGAATGTCGTCTTCACTCAGGCGGGCCTTCTTCATACGCTCGTTGAAACCCTTTATGTCGCCGTGTGTGTCGCCTGTAAGGTAGATCATCTCTCACCTCCGTGCCGGCGGACGACTGCATCTACAATGCCGTACTCGACGGCTTCTGCGGCTGAAAGCGTGTAGTTTCGGTCGCAGTCATGCTCGATTTTCTCAATGCTGCGTCCTGTCATATCTGCCATGAAGGAGAAGAGCTCCTTCTTCCTCTTCGAGATGTTCTCGGCATATATCTCGATATCTGCAGCCTGCATCATTGAACCCGTGCCGCCGAGAATCTGATGAATGAGCACATAAGAGTGAGGGAGAATCTCCCTCTTTCCCTTAGTTCCCGCCATCAGTATGAGGGCCCCCATACTCGACGCCTGTCCGACGCATACTGTTCTTACGTCGCTTTGTATTGTCATCATCGTATCGATCATCGACATTCCCGCCGTCACCTCCCCGCCCGGGGAGTTGATATAGACGGTGATCTCGCTCTTACCGTCGCTGTTCTCCATATCGAGGAGGGCGAGGTTGAAAAGCGCGCTCATCGTACTCGTTATCGCATCGTTTATATATATCGTACGCCTCTCTGGAAGTACAATCAGCCCCGCATCATGATAGATCTTGAGAAGGTTGTCCTCTTCTCTCATATTTCCGTATCTTCCCACACTGACCTCCTTCCTATCCTTCGATGCTGTCATTCAGTATTTCAAGCATCTTTCCCTTGATCCAGACGAGTTCCATCCACGTCGGGGAGAGATCCTTCTCTAGCGGAGCTCCCGCCTCGAATACTCTCTTATAGTAGTCGAATATACGGCGTCTGGCACTTCCTTCGTCCCACGTCTTCTTCCTTTCCCTCATTATCCTGAGGATGTCGGCGGGAGGCGGGAGGACGGCCCCGTTCTTCGGCGGGAGAAATTTCTCCTTTTCCATGTCATCTGTCCAATCAACCTCGCTGTAGTCGGGAAGACGGCAGAGACGCGGTGAGCAGCGGTGACAGAAGACCATCACCTCCCCCTTTTCCAGTCTCTCGAGGGAACTCACGCTTATAAGGGGATAGCTCTCGTGAGTATAGCGCTCGTAGTACGTGCCCCCGAGGGACTCCAGCATCTCCAGAAAGGAGGCATTCCTTGTTCCCATATAGACCCAGTTGAGGCAGTTCGAGCGTATGATGGAGGCTCCGTATGTGCCGTACGTGTACTCGAGCTGGTCGACATCCTGACAGACGAGGAAGAACCTTATTCCCCGGCTCCTCGATGCTGTCAGCATTCCCGAGATATTGTGGATCTTCGGAAAGTTCGCAAACTCGTCGAGGATGAAGTTCACCTTCACACCCAGCATCCCGCCGCGCCTGAATGCACTGTCGACCAGTACCGAATATATCTGTGATATAAGCATTGTCGCCAGGGGATAGAGCGTCGCCGTCTCATCAGGGAGTATGAAATAGAGGGCAGTCTTCTTCCTTCCTATATCCTCGATGCTGAAATCCGTTGCAGAGAGGAGGTACCTCACGCCGCTCTGCCTCGCGTACGGCATCGTCATCGTGTGTGCAACGCTCGTCACGCTCGTCACTGTCGCCGAGCCCGTGATGCACGCCGTACTCTGGAAGTTCTCTCTGATGTCGCTCCCCGGGGGAAGGGACGAGAAGAAGGAGAAGAACGCGTTCTCATCCTCATCCTCGTCATTGTCTCCTCTCTCCCGTCTTTCGATTCTCCGCTGCAGGATGGTGGAAATCACAGACTCGGAGGCGGCGATGTTACTGAACGTGAGGTCGCCCTCGCCGCCGTATTCGATGATCGTCATCGCAATGGCCCTGAGGTACTGCTTTGCAATGTTCTCCCAGAAGACATCCTTCTCGGAATGTACTGAAGAGGCCATCATGTCGATTATCTCGTCAAGCTGGATGTAGCCCTTGTCCCTTTCGTCCTCGTCCTTCGAGCGGCAGAGTGTCCATACCCTGTCGAGGGGGTTCCATCTTGCCCCGTTTCTCGGCTCGCGCATGTTGACAACCACAATGTCGTAGCCCCTCTTCTCGAGGAACCCTGCTGTCTTCTGATAAATCTCCCCCTTGGGATCGGAGAGGACCATCGACTGCCCCGTCGCCGCCATCAGAAGCACGCTAGGAACGATTATCCTTCTCGTCTTGCCGCTTCCGGTATCACCGATGATGAGAGTGTGCTCCTCATCCTTCGTCACCGCATACTTTCCATCCCCGAGATAATCGAGCGGAATACCCGATGACTCAAGTTTTTCGTCATGAGCTGAGACGATGTCACACTGACGGAGGAATCTCTCGCTGCTCTCGAAATCTGCGCCTCTTCTTCTGTAGTTTTCTGCCATACTGCCCCCTTAGTAGCCGAATCTTGTCCCGTTTTTCTCACTCTTCTTCTTCAGAGCGGACATCTTTCCGTTTCTGAACGAGTAGAACTCGATTCCCCTTTGCGAGTGCTCGTATAATCTCTCTATCTCCCGTCTCAGAGAAGAGACGGCGGAGGGAGAGTCATCGAGGGCAAAGAGGACGAAGGAGATTTCCTCGTTCTCGTCTGTGTACTTTCTCAGCTTCCCGAGTTCCGGGGACGAACTCTCTCTGATGTAGTCTGAAAGGTCTACGGCATATGTTCCCTCATAGTCGTGGCTGAACCTGTTGTAGCGGTAGGGTGTTTCAAAGAATTCGGCGAAATCGAAGGCTGCTTCATTCTCCGATGGGTAACTCGTGATTATGAGCCCCTTTCCATTTTCACAGAGCGAATTCAGGTATGTTCTGAACTCATCTCTCTCAGCGCGGGAGAGAGTGATAAAAGCGACGGCGGAGTTTTTCTTCATAAAAACCTCACTTTGTCCATACGGACGACGACGCGACAGGGAGGATGATCCTCCATGACAATGAAAATGATGAGATTAACTGAAGAAACGCTTTCTATTATCAGCCTGATCTTTTCTGCAGAGTACAGTCTCTTTATTCTGTCCTTTCTTCAGTTACCGTGATGGTATCACATACGGCAGTACCGGAGCAAAGGCACTGACGGAAATACTGTTATAAGCTCCTTTCTCTTTCCGTTCTCCGCCATAGTCCGATTTTCCCCCGTACGTCAATAGATAATAACGGGGGGAAGAAGCGTCAAGTGAAAAATGAAAAAAAATATGACGACTGGATCAGAAGAAAGGTATTTCTTTATCGAGTAGGCAATTACTGTTTTTTGCCCATGCTTTGCAGAAGCTTGATGAGGTCCATGTCCTTTTCGGTGACTCTGAGGTTTGACAATACCTTGCCCCTCCCCTCACCTTTGTCTATGGATACGGCAATCACGTCGCCGACCTCAATGGGATGGGAGCATACGTATGCGAGGAAATTCGTGAACTGCGGATGCTCGGATGCAAACTCCGAGTAAGCCTTCTGCATCTTGAGAATATCGAATGGATTCATGATCGAGCCGCCTTGTAAATAAATGAAGGGAAAGCCTGGGCCTTCCCTTCGATTTTAGCACAAACGAATCTTATTTGATATCGTTTCCTGTAAGTTCCTGTCTGAAGGAAGTTGCACTCTCTCCGCTTTCGGAGGGCTTATAAAGTGAGGGTACTGCCGCATAGAGAGCAGCACATACGACAAGGTCGTGCTTCCATGTGATTTCGTTGGGAGCATGAGCCTGGCTCTCTGCGCCGGGTCCGAAGCCTACGCACGGGATTCCGTATCTGCCCTGGATGGATACGCCGTTTGTCGAGAATGTCCACTTGTCGCAGAGAGGTCTGCCGACTCTTGTTGCCTTAGCCTTCTCGTCTGCCCAGATTCTCTCATCGCCCCAGAGTGCCTTGTGAGCCTCCACGAGAGCCCTGACGTGGGGAGCCGTCTCCTTGTTGATCCATGTCGGGAAGAAGCATTCCGTCTCATAGACGTGTCCTGTCCATGCCGGACGGTCATACATATACATGCTGACCTTGACGTCCTTTGCATACTTTCTGCATGCGGGAAGATCCTCGATTTCCTTGAGACATGACTTGTATGTCTCGCCTGCTGTCATTCTTCTGTCGATCGAAATCGAGCAGCTGTCTGCTACAGCGCAGCGTGAGGGAGAAGTATAGAAGATCTGGCTTGTCGTACACGTACCTCTGCCGAGGAAGCGTGCATCTTCATAGTGCTCTGGATTCCACTTCGGATCGAGCATCTTCTCGAGTCCTGCGATATCCGGGTTGTCCTTCTTGTTTTCGTTGAGATCTCTGACGTTGAGGATGACTTCAGCCATCTTGTGAATGGCGTTGTCGCCTCTTTCGGGAGCCGAACCGTGGCATGAGATACCTCTCATGTCGACTCTGATCTCCATTCTGCCTCTGTGTCCGCGGTAGATACCGCCGTCTGTGGGCTCTGTAGAGATGACGAATGCGATCTTCTCTCTTGCATCCTCTGGGCCGTTGAAGTATTCATTCACGATACTCTGCCAGCACATGCCGTCGCAGTCCTCTTCCTGGACAGATCCTACAACCATGATTCTGTATCCTTCGGGAATGAGTCCGAGGTCCTTCATGATCTTCGTGCCGTACACAGCCGATGACATTCCGCCTTCCTGGTCCGAGCCGCCGCGTCCGTAGATCTGAGTCTCGTTCTCCCAGCCCTTATACGGGTCGTCTGTCCAGTTCTTGATGTTTCCGATACCGACTGTGTCGATGTGGCTGTCGATGGCGATGATCTTCTCGCCCTCTCCCATCCATCCGATGACGTTGCCGAGCTTGTCGATTTCGACCTTGTCGTAACCGAGCTTCTCCATCTCTTCCTTGATGCGGTATACAACTCCCTTCTCTTGTGAGCTCTCAGACGGGATAGCGATCATATCTCTGAGGAACTTTGTCATTGCCGGGCCGTAGCTTTCAGCAGCCTTTTTAATTGCAGCGTAATCCATAAAGGAACCTCCATTATTTTCCATTTACCGGGGACTTTCCGCCCACGTATTGTAATCTTAATAGGGAAAACAGGGTTTGTAAACAAAAATTGTTGCGTTTTGTTGCAAAATACTAAGTCCCTGAGGCAGCCGACGGGAACGACATAGACACCGTCGCTTCTCAGAAAGCCGTAACGGGGTCCACGTGACGACCTTCTTCAGATCCGGTAGTCTGAGCTTTGCACTGCCTTTCTCATTATGCTCTCTGATGAGCTTCTCTATCTCGAGTAGATGTTCAGCCCCCTCATCAACTTCTCTTCCTCCGAGCTTGAACTCAAGAAGTGCATACCTTCCGTCTTCAAGGTGAAGCACACCGTCTCATGATAATATGACATCTCTCCTCCAAAAGCAGAGAAGCAGACTCTCAAATCTCTTATACAGAGGCAGTCGAAGATAAAGATGAAAGTACGTAAGTCCGTATTAAAGAGGAGAGGGGATCCCCCGGTGGCTGCGAATTCTCTTTTGTCAGCACTTCTGATTGTACTCCTGCTTCTGATTGCAGGACGCCAGGCCTCAACAATACCACACTAGATTTTGAATACCCAGTTGGGGAATATCTTCTGCATCTTCTCATCAGGGTAGTGTTCGTCGATGTAACTCTCGACGGCACTGGAGGAAGCCTTGCCCTCCGTCCTTGCAGTCCATCTGGCCATGATGAAGCCGGAGGCCGTCATGTCGAAGATGAAGAAGATGAGGATAAGCCATGTCAGTATCTTGCCGATTCTGTCGGGGATGGCGAGAATGAGCTTCGAAAGCAGCGGATAGATTCTCTTTATCCAGAGGACACCGAGCACTCCCCATAGAAGAGAATAGAAGAGACATATCCTTCCGTTGATATTGAAAGGCAGATGACTGTAGTCCCATGCTCTGACACCCAGTGTAATCTCCTGTCCCCAGGAGCAGAAATACTCGAGCAGCGATCCCACAACAAAGCCGCCGATGAACGATATGCGTTCAGTGTGATTACGGAATCTGTATAAAAAGTATGAGAGAGCAACGGCTCCCATACCGTAGAGTATGTTGAAGGGGCCGTAGACCATCCCCTGCCTGCTCTCTATGTAGCCGTTCGTAAGCCAGCACCAGAACATCTCGATGATGACGCCGGCAAACGAGCCTATATAAAGAATCCAGAGAATCTTGTAGAGGTTGATTCCACGTGTGAAGTGGTTCTTCTTCATCTCCTCCTCGTCGATTCTGGCGTTGGCGAGTCCGGAGAGCATTCTTCCCCTCACGTCATGCCATCGCCCGCTGAGTTCGTCCGACACCTCGAAGAGCGTCTCGTATGCCCTGAGGAGATTTCTCCTTGTGCGCCTGAAGCTCTCGCCTGTCGCCTTCACCGTCTCCTTTATCTCCTCGTGATTCTTGTCGTGAAGGAGAGTCGGGAAGAAGTCATTCTGCATTTCATGCACCGTTTTAGATACCGTATCGAGAAGCTCCTCGCTCTTTATCTCGGCACTGCTTTTTATCTCAAGCGGTGCTGCGGCCGCTTTCTCTTTTATGTCTTTCATCATTGATCCACTCCGCCTGTAAAAGGAGGCTACTCCTTTATGAAAGATATTGGAATATAACGACACCCTTTTTCTTCAACCACAGCGTCTCGAGAACGGCAACCAGAATGGATAAGACAATAAAGACCGAGATATAGAGAATGAAGCTCATCACTTCGGAGAGAAACTTGAAATACAGAAAGCCGAAGAGGGCCGTAGTCCCCCATCCCGCAAGAAGGGCAAGGTATGTCGAGAGTCCGTTCTTGACGCATGTCGCTTCGTTCGTCCACCTGAGGGATGGATGAAGAAGGTTGAATATGAGTCCGGTCTCCGCCTGAAGAATACAGCCCAGAAGCGTGTAGAGAGCTAAAAGCGGCAGAAGTGCAATACTCACGAGAGATACCGCATAACATGCAAGAACAAGAATCAATGAAGGAACCGCGCTGAGAACAAAGCAGAAAAGGACCTTGCTTCTGAGTACATCCCAGGCACTCACGGGAAGTGACTGCACTATCCAGATGCTCTTTCCCTCGAGAGAAACAGAGGGTGCGCTTATTCCGTTCATCGAGACAAGAAGCGAGACTACCACCGTAACTGAGAGAGGCACAAGGTACCCCAGTCCCGCCTCTTCAAGCTGGGACGTGAAGGAGATGACATCCCCCCTGAAGATGATGAGTGCAACAGCACCGATGAGCATGAAAACTATCCCGAGTCCCGTGTTGAGAGCATAGACGGTGGAACTTATGAATCTCATCCCCTCCCTTCTGAAAAGAGCACCGGAGGCTGAAGTTTCCCTGATCTGAGACGACGAATACGCCTTCTTCTCACTCTTTCCGCTTTCCGTGCTCAGCTTCAGATAAGAGTGAGAAATTATCCGAAAGCAAATTATGAACAGAAGAAGAGAGACAGCTGTGAATATGATGCAGTCAGGTACAGATCCCGTACATCCCATTCCGAGCGCGTAGATGAGATGGACACTTCTGAATGACGAGCTCACCCTGTCTGCATTGAGAATCAGGGACTCGAGGTACCTTGTCGCCTGTGTACTCACAAAATAATAGAGGCCGAGGAAGATGATCGTCACCGTGAGCTTTGCGGCGTTCCTGTTCTTCATCTTCGTGCTGATCTTCTGTATTACCCACCCCAGAGCACATGTCAGCGTCGTCACAATAAGTGCAAGGGCGGCCATCACGATAATCTGCATCAGAAGAACGAGAAGCGAGAACGACGGAGAAGCGACCCAGTATGCAACGACTGAGGGAACAAAGACGATGGCCATATAAGCCGAACCCGTGATGAAGACAACAAGAATTCTGGAGAAAAGGATATCCCCGCTCCTGACAGGGAGGCTGAAAAGAAGGTCATTGTCCTTTGCACCGTACATCATAGAGTGTGTACTGAAGACGTCGCCGAATATGCCGAAAGCAGTTGCAAGAATCCCGATGAATGCAAAATAGAACCATCCGAGTCCCATCGCAACAAGAGCCTCGCTGAGGCCGGATGCCATTACGAAGAAGACACAAAGAAGCAGTACTGCGAGTGCTGCATATAAAGAAAGAAGGAATACGGTCTTAGCCTTCTTCTCCTTCTTTCCCGTCTTCATGTTGACAAAGAGGGAACGCCATATCGAGCGGAATTCCTTTTTGATAAGAATACTGACCATCACTCCTCCACGAGGCCCAAAAAGACCTCCTCGAGGCTTTCGTCTCCCCTCACCTCTTCCATCGTTCCGCTTCTTACAAGCTTCCCGTTCTTAATTATCGCAACCTTGTCGCAGAGTTTCTCCGCAACCTCGAGAACATGTGTCGAGAAGAAGATGCTTCCTCCCCTGTCGCAGATGTCTCTCATTATACCCTTGAGAATATGCGAGGCCTTGGGATCGAGTCCGACGAAGGGCTCGTCAAGAACAACGAGCTCCGGCTCGTGTATGAGAGCAGAGATTATGGCGAGTTTCTGCTTCATGCCGTGCGAGTACTGTCCGACGGCGGCACCGAGGTCGTCTTTTATCTCGAAGAGGGCGGCATACTTCTCGATCCTCTCCTTCATCACATCCCGGGAAATGCCGAATATGGAACCGATGAACGAGAGGTACTGCACGCCGCTCATGAATTCATAGAGATCCGGATTGTCGGGTATGTAGGCCGTTATCTTCTTGCAGGCTATCGGGTCGTCCTTTATGTTGACGCCGTTGATGAATATCTCACCGCTGTCATAGCTCTGTATGCCGACGACGCTCTTGATTGTCGTCGTCTTTCCGGCGCCGTTATGGCCGATGAAGCCGTAAATCTCCCCGGGGAGAATGTGAAGTGTCAGATCATCCACGGCCTTCTTTCCGCCGTAGCTCTTCGTGAGGTGTTCTATTCTGAGCATTGAGCCCTCCTGTAACCTTTTACGATTCTTTCACACTACCTTACTTTACACAATAGATTCGAGTGTTAATTGACAAAGAGTTCAGAGCTCCCTCATTCCTGGAGTTTGCAATATCTGAAAACAGGGCGGGAGAGGACTCTTCAGCCTTTTCTCATCAACCGAGAATTGTGATATCCCCAACGAAGAGACGCACATTTTCAAGAGGAAGATAATTCTGTCCCTCTGATAACAGCCCCATATCCTCGAGGGGTATTTCAGTCATCCTTCAGTATCTCGACAAGAAGAAGTTTTCCCTCCCCGACGCTCACCCTCGCCTCGTCTCCTTTCACTTCGTTGCTTATCCCGTACTGGAACGACGGCTCTATGGTGCCGGCCTCGAGATTATACGCCGCCCCCTTTATCGTGACAGCGCGGGTGGTACCGGAAACGGCAAGAAGTGAGAAATATTTTACAGAGGAAGGAATCACAACCTCACTCTTCGAGACCATACTGAGTCTCGTCGTCCCATCGATTATCTTGGCGGAAACAGAATGTGAATCGAGCCAGTCGAGAAGATAGATGTTGGCAAGTTCGTGGTCGATTCTTCTTCCAAGAGCTCCGAGAATCAGGAAATCTGTAAAGCCTCTTCTGATTCCTTCCTTGATTCCGAGATATGCATCTGTGTCGTCCTTCTTGGGAGGAAAGACAAGAGTCTCGGTGCCCTCGGGAACGGGATGGGAATCGAAATCGCCGAGAGCAAGATCAGCCTTCACTCCGAGAGATGCCTCATGAGAAAGGCCGGAGTCACAGAAGATGAAGTAGTCATCCTCTCTGAGTTCACTCCTTATCGCACTGTAGTCACTGATCTCGCCACCTAGTACGACAACACACCTTCTTTCCATATAGTTACCCGTCCTGCCTTAATAGTTATTTTGTTATATAACAGAAGTTATTCCACAGTAACACTTTTAGCGAGATTTCTCGGCTTATCGACGTCGAGGCCCTTCTCGACGGAGATGTAATAGGCAAGAAGCTGGAGCGGTATGATGGCAAGAGAGACTGCAAAATAGTCCATCGTCCGGGGAATCTCCACTATGTAGTCTGCCTTCTCTCCCTCCTCTGACATTCCCTCCATCGTTACTGCCATGAGGTATGCACCCCTTGTCCTGCACTCCACCATATTCGACATCGTCTTCTCGTAGAGCTCCTTCTGCGTCAGGATTCCGACGACAAGTGTTCCGTCCTCTATGAGTGATATAGTCCCGTGCTTGAGCTCTCCCGAAGGATATGACTCGCTGTGGATATAGCTTACTTCCTTGAGCTTGAGACTCCCCTCCGCGGCAGCTGAGGCATCAAGACCGCGCCCTATGAAGAAGATGTCCTTCCTGTTGACACAGCGCGAGGCAAACCACTGGATGCTGTCTTTCCTTGAGAGTATTCTCTCCATCTTCCCGTCAAGCGTCAGAAGCTCTGTCGTATATGGCTTCTCGCTTTCGATTCTGCCTCTGAGAAGCGCCAGCTTTGTTCCGAGTAGATAGATGACGCAGAGCTGAGTCGAATAAGCCTTCGTCGTGGCGACTGCTATCTCGGGCCCCGCATATGTATAGAGGGTCCAGTCGGCCTCCCGTGCAATGGAGGATCCCAGTACATTCACGATGGCAAGTGTCTTTCGTCCCTTTTCCTTTGCCAGTCTCAGAGCGGCAAGGGTGTCTGCAGTCTCACCCGACTGACTTATGAGGACGACTAGCTCGTTTTCCCCGAGTACTGGATGGCGGTAACGGAACTCCGAACTTGTCTCGACACGGGTCGGTACTCCCGCAAGGCTTTCAAAGAAATATCCCCCGCTCATTCCCACATGATAGGATGATCCGCATGCTACAATCCTCACCGCCGTAACTCTTCTAAGGTCTTCGTCTGTCATTCCTGAGGACGAGAGATCGACCGCACCTTCATTTATATAAGAGGAAAGAGTATCCCTCACAGCCTTCGGCTCCTCGTGGATCTCCTTTATCATGAAGTGTTCGTATCCGCCCTTCTCGGCCTCTTTCTCGGACCAGGTTATGTGTGTGAGCGTTTTCTTCACCTCGTCACCGTTGAGGTTGAAGAATGTTACACCGTCTTTTTTGAGCCTTCCCATCTCGAGGTTGTCGACATAGTAGACGCTCCGGGTATATTTCAGAACCGCAGTAACGTCAGATGCAAGAAATGATTCCCCGTCCGTCACACCCACGATGAGGGGACTGTCCTTTCGTGCGCAGTATATCTCACCCGGATAGTCGCGGAACATGACGGCTATGGCATAGCTGCCCCTGACTCTCACCATGGTCTTCGCAAGTGCATCGACGGGTCCTATGTTGTACTTCTTGTAATAATAGTCGATGAGCTTCGTCACGACCTCCGTATCTGTTTCGGAGTAGAAGGTATATCCCCTGCCCTCGAGCTTGTCCTTGAGCTCGCGGTAGTTCTCTATGATTCCGTTATGCACGGCAACGACGTTCATGTCATCCGATGCATGTGGATGTGCGTTGTTCTCGTTCGGCTCTCCGTGTGTCGCCCACCTTGTATGCCCGATTCCTGTCTTACCCGGAAGAAGCCGTCCTCCGAAGGTCTTCTCAACAAGCCTGCCGAGCCTTCCCTTGGCCTTCGCAATCGAAACTCTTCCCTCCGGGGAGAGAACGGCGAGCCCGGCCGAATCATAGCCGCGGTACTCGAGCTTCTCAAGCCCTTCCAGAAGAATCTCTGCAGCTTCACGCTGCCCTGTATATCCGACAATTCCGCACATAATCCACCCACTCTCAGAAATTTGAACAATGATAAAGCCAAAGGCGATAAAAGCGCAACATATCTAAAATTCGGCTTGTATTACATATTATATTTCATATTATTGTTCCTATTTAGGGTTTTTATTTTATGTTTTTATAATAAAGAAGAGCAGTTCTCAATCATGAGTGAAATCACAGGAAATAAAAAGATTGATTTGTCCGGCTGAAAACGCATGTTTCCATGAAAGCGCAGAGCGCAGAAAGTAACGGGCAGTATAAAGAGTCAGCAGTCTTCACTCTCCCACTTTGATTTCTTCCGGGGAGTGCTTCTCCATCCGCTTGATTTTTCCAGAAGCATCCCGCTGTCCTCCTCTCCCAGTGAGGACGACCAGCGGTTGTACCTTTTCTCGGGAAGAGGTTTCCTCCTTCCCTTATTCTTCTCTTTGAGATCTTCTTCGCCGTTTGCCACGCCCAGAGTATATTCTCAAGGCCTCAGTCTCTCAAGACGGGAAAGAGATTGGAGCTTGATTTTCTTGAATATTTCATTACCGCCGTATTCATCCTCCATCGAGAGAAGAGCCTTCGAGTAGCACACGGCTGTTTCGTCGACAAGAGCTTCATCAATACCGTCGAGTGAAAGAAAATCTTCCCGCGTTATTGTGTCCATGTTTCTCCTCTTCCCGATTTTCATCGAAAGATTTCTGTCAAATTCAGGATAGATGGAGGTGCTCACCAGATCATAAAAGGGAGAAAGACGGATTGATGTCATATCTTCAGAATAGAGGAGAGAGAAGTTCTTTGCATGTGCGTCGCCATTACCTGTGAGAAAATTAAAGATGAGCATACGCCTGAATTCACGAATGTCGTCTCCGGGGGATGAGGAATAACGGGCTATCATATCACAGACATCCCTGACTCCGGGACCGCCGTCACACTCGTATTTGTTCTCGGGAAGTATTCCTGCTGTCTGGCACATATCGACCTGGTGAAGGCGCCTTCCGTCCTTTCTGTCATAGCGGTAGGAAGCCACGGCCAACTCCTCTTCAAATGAGACGAGCTCGATTTCCGGTACGGAGAAATGACACAGGGAGGCAAGCTTCGTTACGAGGAACTCGTTCTCGGCATATTCCCTGTGCGGCTTCACTATCGTGTTTGTAGAAGAATTGAAAAGCGGAAGATACCATTTCCCGCCATCACGGAAGAAGCACATCTTGCTCTGTGCTCCGGAGATTGTCACATGTTCGCCGCTCTGCCACAGCAGGAAGCTCTCTTCGTCCCTCACTCTGATCTTTTGCTCGATTCTCTCTTCCGGCACCCCGGTGTATCCTGTATTCTCCGAATACTTCTCGCCGTGCGGGAGTATGGTCATAGCCCCGGCTGCGTCACGGCAGACTGCCGCAAGAAGAGGAAGCGTCTGTCCCTCCCTGAGGTTCAAAGCCTCTGCAAGGAGCCGTCTCTCCCATCCGTCGGGAAGAAGATTCGAGAAGAACGGAAGGACCTTCCTCACATTCCAGCTCTCCTCCCTTACTTCAAGTGAAGGAGAAAGAGGAGGTGAAGAAATATCGGCATATTTGAATGATATCCCGTTCCTTCCCGACTCCAGAACACCCGATAACTTTCCTGATACATATACATCAAGAACCATACTGTCCCTCCTTTAATTGGAAAAATCTACACTCCTTCCGTCCCGCTTTTCAATAAAAAAACCTCTTCTGTCCCCGATTGGTGGTTTTTTTGTCGAAATAATCCCGTACGGGAATATCAAAAAGCTGTGAGCCGAAAAAAGAGACAGTAATCCCGAACGGGAATACGAAATAAATGTTGGAAATGCGTGAGGGGCAGAGATTATAATTGGAAGCATGAGAAAAAAAGAGAGAACGGCCATACTTCTGGCCCTGCTCGCAGCAGTCTGCTATTCGATAAACATACCGCTTTCAAAGATCCTTCTGGAGAACGTCGGGGAATGTATGATGGCGGGCTTTCTCTATCTCGGGGCAGGTCTCTCGATAGGCCTTCTGTCACTCCCGGGGAAGAAGAAGAGAGAGGAGAGAAAGAAGCTCACGGCGTCCGACATGCCGTACGTAGCAGCAATGGTCGCCCTCGACATAGCAGCCCCGGTTCTTCTGATGCTCGGGCTCAGGAAGAGCTCTGCCTCGCTTGCAACCCTAGTCAACAACTTCGAAATCGTCGCAACATCGCTTATCGCTTGTGTCTTCTTCCATGAGACAATATCTAAAAGAGGATGGGCGGCCGTGGCTCTCATATCTACAGCAACGACAGTGCTCTCACTCTCCTTTGAAGGCAGTGTGGAATTCTCGTCGTCTCTTTTCCTTGTCCTTCTCGCGACGGTATGCTGGGGCTTCGAGAACAACTGCACGCGAATGATCTCAGGCCGTGACACCTATGAGATAGTATTCATCAAGGGAATATTCTCGGGTCTGGGGTCGATTATCCTGGCTCTTATTACAGGAGAGACATTTCCCCTTCTGAAGTACATACTCCTTGTTCTTGCACTCGGAAGCGTTGCATACGGACTCAGCATCTTCTTCTATATAAGGGCACAGAGCACGATAGGAGCCAGCCGCACAAGCTCCTTCTATGCAGTAAACCCCTTCATAGGCTCTTTCCTCTCGTTCTTCATCCTCCGCGAGAGCGTTACACTCAGGTATGCAGTATCTCTCGTCATAATGGCCGCAGGAACCTCTCTCATGGTGAAGGACACACTCTCAGCTTCTAAATGAAGAATACGCTTCCTTCCCGCCTCTCTGCCGCAGCAGGCTTTTTTCTCTCATCGTAATATCCGAGTGCGACGTTGCCGACGCCGATGTATTCGTCCTCTACTTCGAGAGATGAAAGAAGTTTCTTACCCCACTCGGACTCAAGTTCCTCCTTCGCTCTGAAGACCCAGCAGGAACCGAGTGAAAGAGACTCGGCTGCGATGAGCATGTTCTCGATGGACGCAGAAGCGTCATAGAGGCCGGTGAACGAGCCCTTCTTATAAGCAACGATTATGACGACAGGAGCGCCATAGAAAGGATCTGAGTCCCGTCCCATGACAGATGCATTGATTTTTGAAAGCTCGTCTCTCTTTTTCTTATCTGTCACCACAATGAAGATTCTCTCCTGACGGTTCATGCCCGACGGAGCATACTGTCCGGCCCTGATTATCTCGTCGATCTTCTCCCGCTCGACAGGCCTCTCGGAGAAGCACCTTATGCTTCTTCTCCCGATGATTGATTTGATTGTTTCGTTCATAGTCACCTCGCTCCTCTATTTTATTACAAAACGTTTTTGTTCAAAAACAGTTTTCTTTATTTTTCCTCTCTGTCGTACGATAGAAATACAAAGGAAGGATACTAATGAAAAGATTAATCATCACAGCAGCACTTGTCCTCTTACTTTCGGCAATGCTCTTTGCAGAGGGATACATCTCCGCAAACGACCTCGATCCGGCAAAATACACATCGCCTGTAACCATCGACGGCTTTACGTTCAATGCAACAAGCAGCAAGGCTACCGAAATCCAGGAGATGGATGAAAGAACAGCTCCCGACGGAGAGATCTTCAACAACCGTATCAAGCTCAACGGAACGGGAACGAATGAACTTTATTCGATAACATTCCAGGCAAAGAAAGGCGAGACAGTCACTGTCTATCTCAACTCGTCAAGCAAGACTGACGAAAGAGTCCTCGTTCTCTTCACCCCGACTGACGCAACTCCCATCCAGACGATGGCGGCTCCTCCGGCAACAGGCGACAACACCACAGGCATGGGAAGCTTCACTATCGAGAAGGACGGCACATATACTATCGGATCTGCAAAGAGCGGAATCTACATCTACGCAATAGTCATCGAATAAAGACCAGCCCCGGGCTTCCGGGGTTTAAATAATCAGGGATCAACCATCATGAAGAAGCTCATATCAACAATGATGCTCCTTCTTCTCGCATTCACAATTACGGCCTTCTCATGGGAGAGCGACTACACAGCCCCCGCTGTTACGGCCGTAACGGCAGTTGAAGGAACAAGAGACATCACAGTAGAAATGGAAGCCGTGACGGGAAATGAGGGTGCTGACAAGCTTCTTGTCGAGCTCTTCGAAAACGGAAGTCTCATAACAAGCAAAAACCTGGGAAAAAGCAAGAAAAGCAGCCGTACGACCTCTTTCGTTCTCTCACACAGCGGCTCCTACGCCGTAAGGGTGACAGGAATAAAGAACAGCGAGGACAAAAATTACACATCTTCCCTCTTCTCTTTCGACTACTCTCTTCCCCTCATCTCTCCGTCTGTGTCTGCTCAGAACATCGGGGAGGGAAAGCTTCTTATAGAGTGGGACGCCGTCGACGAAGCTGAAAGCTACACTGTCGCAGTATCTGAATACGAGAGCGGAGTTGAGGTGAGGACAGACTCGACAATGGCGACGTCAATCATCTACGACAGTCTCGAAGAAGGAAAGGCTTACCTCTTCAGAGTCACTGCGGCGAGAGGAAATGAAGAGAAGAGCTCTCTCCCCCTCAAGAAGACAGTCAGGGCCGATAAGGACAGGGAATGGACTTTCACATATTTCGGACAGTCGACAAAGGAGGCTCTCAACCGCTGTGAAATCCTCGACAGCGATGACCTCACCGTAAAACTCTATGCAGGTTCGAAATCCGAACAGGGAGGAAAGTTCACCTCGTTCCATGACGGAATCTCCTTCTACTACACGAAAGTCGATGCAGATAAGGAGAACTTTGTTCTCTCATGCACATTCACCGTCGACTGGATCAATGAGATACCCGACGGCCAGGAGGGATTCGGAATCCTGGTACTCGATTCAATCGGCGAAAAGGGGGTCAGCAGCGTCAACAACTATACGAACTCCGCCGCTCTTATCGCAACGAAGTTCGAGGAGACAATAAACGGCGTCAAGTATTCCTCGAAGGACACTCTCGGCGCACGCTTCGTGACGGGAATCACACCGGAGGTTCTTCAGATGGGTGACAGCGGAGTCGCTTCATACGGTAAGAGTACCGGACAGGCATACAGCTACGACACCGATGCCCTTGTAAAGAGCGGCGATGTCTACCGTCTTACAGTGAAAAAAGACAATACGGGTTACCACTGCTACTACTCCGTTCCCGAGGAGAAAAGGGACTGGATTACCGACGAGAACGGCGAATATGTGCGTGCCGTCTACCCCGAGGTCTTCACACTCTACGGACCGGAGAATCTTACTCAGATAGACAAAGATTACGTCTATGTCGGCTTTGCGGCTGCAAGATGGGCGGAAGTCACCGTTTCAGATATAGAGTTCACAGTCACTGACCCCGCTAAAGACCCTCCACGCGAGGAGAAGAAGGATGAACTGGTGCCTCTCACAACGAGCATCAAGTCGCCCTCCGGCTTCTGGACGACAGAATATCCATTTGTATTCAATGCAAATGCCGACGGCCTCCTCACCGTCAAGGAGAGCGGCACCAGCCACTACTACATCAAGGACGCAAAGATCGAGGCCGACAGAGATTACTCGTATCTGATAAACCTCATAGATACCTCGTCAAAGCTCTTCGTCTCATTCACGCCCGAGAGCACATACAAGCCGGGGGAGAACGAGACCATAGCACAGTACAACGAAGAGACAGGACAGTATGAGGAGGACTACAGCGAATACGTCACATACAAGAGTGTCACAGTAAGGGAAATCGACGGCGACACCATCTACTGCTCACCCTCGGGCTTCGGCTTCAACGACGGCACATACGACTCGCCTCTCGATATATATTCGGCCCTCCTCTACTCACGCCCGGGGCAGACCATCATTTTAAAGGAAGGTCTCTACAAAATATTCAAACAGCTTGTAATCGAAAGAGGTAACAGCGGAACTGAGGACAAGATAAAGACGCTCAGAAGCGAAGACGGGAAAAGAGCGGTATTGAAATTCAGCAGCACTGCCGAAAAGGGAGGCTTCGTGCTCTGGGGAGACTGGTGGAGGATAGAGAACATCGACATAACGGGAACTCCCGACGGACAGAAGGGCATGCAGATAGCAGGCTCGAACAATCTCGTTTCTCATGTCAACGCCTACTATAATGGTGATACCGGTATACAGATAAGCGGGTCCTCTGTCGACACGTTCTCATACTGGCCCTGTAACAATAGAGTCGAATACTGCATCTCCCACGACAATGCGGACAAGGCACAGAACAACGCCGACGGTTTTGCCGCAAAACTTACATGCGGGAGCGGCAACGTCTTCTACAAGTGCATCGCGTACTCGAACATCGACGACGGCTGGGACCTCTACGCCAAAATAGAGACAGGACCCATCGGGGAGGTTCTCATAGACTCATGCATAGCATACCGCAACGGCAGTCTCTCAGATGGAAGCGGCTCGGGTGACGGCAACGGCTTCAAACTCGGCGGTGACGGAATAGCAGTCAACCACAGAATCGTGAACTCGATATCTTTCAAGAACAGTGCAAACGGGCTCACGAGCAACTCAAACCCGACACTGACTGTGGAGAACTGCACGCTTTATGACAACGGTAACCGCAACCTCACCCTCTACGGCAAGGGAAGCGGAGAGAGAAGCTACTCGGTATCGGGTCTTATCTCCATATCGGGAACGCTTTCGGACGACATAAAGGAAGCGGGTGATATCACAAGTGAGGACAACTACTTCTGTAACGGCAACGTCGGTGTGAATGCAAATGGCGACAAACTCGATAAGGAGATCTTCCTCTCGACGGATCTGTCGCTTCTGCCGCTGAGAATAGAAGGCACCGCTATTGAGCCGCACTCACTCCTCAGGCAGGACACGCCGTACGGTGCGCACATCGAATAATCTCAGGAGGCTTTCCGGAAGGGAGGCCTCTTCTTTATTCCCTGAAGAGCTTCTCCTTAAAGAGGCCGAAGAGGTAGTATCTCCACATACTCGTGAAGGACCGTGGACTGAAGGAGGAGGGATCGGATGAGAGCACCATGTACTTTATTCCGTTGTCCCAGAGCCTGTATCCTGTGTCGACTATGCCGTTTCTGCGGTAGAACTCGACTCTCTTGAGCCTCTCGGCAATATTCTCAGCAGAGGTATCAAGAGCCTCCACATCAAGATTGACATTCTTTCCCTTTCCCTTCTCCTTCACATAGTCGAGAATCTTCGAGCCGTACCCCTTTCCCCTTGCATCAGGTGAGACGGCAAGGTAGAAAATGGAGAGGTTGTCGTCATATTCCACGATATATGCCGCTGCAACAAATTTCTCCCCGTCCCTGAACGAGAGAAACGAGGCACCCTTACGAAGCGAGAAGAGCCGCAGAAGCCACAAAGGAACGAGTTCCTTTCGGGGAAAAGCACTCTTCATGAGGGAGATGACTGCAGAGTAATCCCTGTTTCTTCTGTTCACGGGATGGGAAGTCAGAGTATTCAGCACGAGAGCGTCCTCGGAGGATATACCTTTTCGAACTCTTCAAGAATGGAAAGAAGACGCTTATCGAGATACCATCTCTTCACAATTGATCTCATCGTGAGCGGAACGCCGTAATAAGCCTCTGCAATTCCTCCTGTTATGGCCGCAAGAGTGTCACTGTCACCGCCGACAGAGACAGCCGTCCTTATGGCATCCTCGAAGGACTGAGACTCGAGAAATGCCTCGATAGCCTCCGGGACGGTTCCCTGGCAGGTTTCGTTGAAGGTGTAGGTATCTCTTATCGAATCAATGGTAAAATCGAGCTTATAGTAGTTTTGGTTTACATATGTCCGGATTTCTTCCTTCGTCTTTCCGTTGAGGGCCATCCAGATACATACCGCTGTCGCCTCCGCACCCTTTATACCCTCGCTGTGGTTGTGACTGACTTCTGTCACAAGGCGCGAGAGAATTTTTGTCTCATCAAGCGACGAGGCGCAGTAGGGAACTGCACTGACTCTCATCGCGGCGCCGTTACCCCAGCTGTTGTAAGGCTCGGGATCGGGACAGTATATGAAGGAGAGGAATGCGCTTCCGTAGCCGCAGTCCGGGTAGTGACAGCCTATCTCACGCATATACTTCACGGCATTCCGGCTGAGCGAGGAATAATCCTTACCGCTCTCGAGGAGTGCCTTCGCAACGGCGAGGGTCATGATCGAGTCATCCGTGATGAACGATTGAGGTGAAAAGATTTCAAAGTCCTTTGCCCTGTAGTTGTCGAATTCGAAGCGCGACCCCGCAATGTCGCCGATGACTGCTCCTATCATATTCTGTCTTCCTTCTTCACTTTACTAATATTATATCTGACCTTTTCCCTGCTCTTCTTCCCGTATTCTATAGCCTCTGCGGGGCAGTATGATATGCATGCCATACAGTGCGTGCACCTCTTTCTCCATACCGGACGGCCGTCTTTCATCGTAATGTTTCCAAGGGGGCACAGAGAAGCACATTTTCCGCATCCCGTACACTTCTCGGTCACTCTGAAGGGAGATGCCTTCACAATTAAGGAATAGAAGAGGAAGTTGACGGGGCCGCTCATGAGGGCGTCAGCCGGAGTGACCTTCTTGTCCCTGAACTCCCCCTTCTCCCTTATGATCGCGGCCGCCTTCTCTATATAGCCGTCGGCTCTGGAGACGATATCAGAGGCCCTTTCGACTGTCGGAGTGTTGAAAAGGGCTATATAGTTTTCCGGCATTATTATCTTGAGAGAACCCTTATATACAAAACCCTTCTTCTTCGAGAGTTTTCTGTTGTAGTACTGGGCGTTATGTACAGAGTCCCCGCATGTCATCACGAAGTATGTATCCCTTACACCGCAGAATGTGCTTTCTTTTATCCAGTCACTGACAATCCTCGGGATGCGCCATGCGTAGGTCGGCGTTACGATTACAAGACGCTCTCTGACGGTGAATGTTCCGAGTTTCTTTCTTCTGATTGCATCGCCGATTGAATAGAGCTCGTCGCCGAGAATGGATGCAAGCTTTTCTGCTGTGTATCTGCTGTTACCTGTTCCGGAAAAATATAGAATCATGACTCCATTATAGCCGGAAAAGAGGAGAAGAGGAGCTTACTTTGTTTTTTTCTCCTTCGCAGCCTGCATTCCGAGGACAAGAGCGACGCCGAGGATGCAGCCTATCCAGTTGAACGATGAGAGAGTAAGCGCATCCTGCGGGGGCGTGAGCGTCACGGGGCCTGTGAAGATTGCATAGAACGAGCCTATCATCATACCCACTATCGCCCACATCGTCTGACTGTGGAACCTGTCGAGGGCGAACTTGATGACCTTCACGACAGTAGCAGCTCCCGTGAGGATGCCGATACCGAAGAAGAAGAGTGCCGGAACATAGACAAGATTAAGTGACAGAACCTCCCTGATGGCATTCATAACAGGCATGTATGCTCCGAAGATAAGAAGAAGCGTCGACCCCGAAATGCCGGGAAGGAACATTGCCGATATCGCAATCATTCCGATGAAGAAGAGCTTTATCCCGAGAAGGAGGGAGAACGAGCTGAGATTCATAGCTGCGGTATCTGTGCGTCCGTTGTAGTAGGAGATGAGAAATACGACCCCGGCTCCGACAATGAGTGATATAACTCCGCTCGGAATGTGCTTCTTGAAGCTCTCCTTCTCCTCGATGATGACAAGAGGGATGGAGCCGGCGATGAAACCGACGAATACGGATGAGACAATATAGATGTGACTCTCGAAAAGCGATGTAAGAACAAGGACCGCCAGCACCATGCCGATGATCCATCCCAGTCCGAGTTTCAATAGATAGACGAGAGCTTTCTTCTTCTCCTCCATCTTTCCGAACACAAGGGCGTGTATCGAACCGATGAAGGCATCGTAGAATCCCATTATGAAGGCGACCGTTCCCCCCGATACTCCCGGGACACTGTCGGCAAGCGCCATGCAGAAGCCGTTGATCATATCTCTAAGCATATCTTTTTCCTTTATCTCTTTTTTTTCAAACATTGAGAATATAACAGAGATATGGAAAAGATTCAGCTAAGGAGGTCCCTCTTCGGGTGCAATGTATAATGACCGTATGTGTTCGAAATGAAAAGAATCTCCCTCACGCCGTTCATCTTCTCTTACCCTCTCGACATAGCCTCTGCCGGATGAGAGTGCGGCGACTGATGATATGAAGCACTCTTTGTCATGGGATGTGAAATCGAGATGAAGTATTTGCCCTTTACGACCTCCACGCTCATTCTGTTCTCTTCGTCGACTCTATGATGTAAGACAGAGTACCTCTTCCATAGGACGACACAGTCACCGCATGGGAGTGGTAGTTCATCTGTCCTCAAACCATACTTTGTAGGGTCTGCTCTTCACCTTGAAGTGGACGGTCCTTCCCGTTTTCGTCCTCCAGACAACTCCTTCCCTCGGAACGTCCGGATCAATAAGGCTCTTTCCGACAGAGTCGCGTAGTATTTCGTCGATATTCTCCGGAAGACGGGCTGTCTCAGAGACGAGGGGAACCATCTTCAGCTCCAGCTCCCCCAGTGCCGTACGGAATTCGTTGAAGTCGAAGCGTCTTCCGTTTATGTCCATCATGCCGTAGAAATAGACATCCGCCTTAGTGAGGTGATAGATGTTCTTCTGTACCCCGGGGCCGACCACCTCCCCCTGGAGTACGAGAGACTCAAGGCCGTGCCGGAGTACGTACTCCTTCATCTTCTCTTTCAGAAGGATATTCGCCGCAGCATCGCACCATACGCCGCCGTCGACCTCCCAGTTGTGTGAATACGTATGGAAGGCATCGTCCTCTCTGGTGTAAATCCAGGTGCCTGCCGAGCCCTCAACCTTCTCCGTCACGTAGAACTCTTTCTCTTTCCATTCGTTCCAGTATCCGCAGACGGACTCGATATTGTCCTCGTCAGCCTTGGGAACAAGAGGAGGATATGTCCCGACTTTCTTAGACGGCCCCGATTCCTCGGGGAGGATGTAGGGCCTTATTCCGAGGTCCTCTGTTACAATGTCCCCCACCTTGTATTCCTTACCCGGAGGAAGGACGGAGAGAGGAAGGACGAGCCCTTCGGAGATGACGCCTCCCATCTTCATCGGCTTTATGTGATAGCCGTCGAGTTTCCTGTTGAAACAGCGCTTTCTCAGAAATTCGAATTCCGGATTCGTGGACGGAAGAACTGCGTCGTAGAATACGTAGACGACGGTGTCTCCCTCCTTATATTCCTTTGTGACGATTGTGTCGTAATTCTCGACACGCGCCAGTACGATACGGTCCTTTCCCTCGATAGGTCTCACTTTCTCGATAACTGCGATTTTTGCCAGATCATGCATCTTATGCCTCCTGTGAATGTCTATGAATTCCTGTCCCTCACTGTGGGGACTTACTGTGCCTTTGCTGATTGCGGATTCCTTCAGACTGCTCTATCTTGCACTTTCACCCTGCCGGGGTGAGGGGGATGCTCTGAATATGGATCCGACGGGCAGACTTGCGGCATCCGGCAGCTGACTGATGAACATGCTTTCCTCCTTTCCGATAAATGCGGGGTTCGATTTCTCGATACACCCATTTTACCCCTTGAACGGGCGTCATTCATCAGAAAGAAGAGATTTTTCCTTGCAAAACCCCCACGAAATGGGGACAAATCCCGAATAACTGACTCTTTTCGGGACAAGGCTTTTTCAGAATATGATGCCCACGTCGCCATGGAGGGTAAGGCGTACGACTCCGACGAGGATGAGATGCATCGGGTAATAGAGGTAGAAGAAATGCTTCATACCCTTCCATGAGCCGCGCTCTCCGCTGTAACGCTTCAGGAAGAAAACCGAGAGGAATGTGAACATCTCGAGAACGCCGTAGACTCTGTCGAGGAAGATGAAGTAGACGAGAGCGTAGAGGAAAGTCCAGAAGACGATGTCGAAGGACTGCCGCCGCAGGTCTCCCCTGTGGTAGTAGAGGAAGACGGGAGCCATCACTGCGATACTCGACCAGTCGGACGGAAAGCCGAGGATGTTCACGATTATGAGGAACGGGATTCTCACCCACTCTGGAAGATCCTTGTCGAGGATAGTGATCGTGAGGGCCGCAAGAAAGAGCGACCACATGACGCTCGTGCGGTTGAAGATCCCTCCCGACGGCAGGAAGTACGGAATACCGAATGCAAAGCAGTATGCGAAGTGCGAGAGCACGGCAAAGATGAAGAGCCGGAGAATGTACTTTCTTCTGTCATGGGTGTAGTGGCAGCCTTCGGCTATGAAGAACCACATTATCGGGGCGGTGAGGCGGCCGATGATGTGAATCATGAGCACATACCATGTCCTGTCGGTTCCCGGAAAGAGAGCCCACCCGAAATGATCGATCGTCATTGCTGTTATTGCTATAAGCTTGAGCTCGTTCCCCGACAGTCCTTTCCTATCTTCCATACTTTCCTTCTTATTGCTGCTCCTCTCTACAGAGTGCACAGATGGTTCTCCGTGTAGTACCGGATCCCCTTCTCGGTGTCACGTTTGAGAATGAAGTGCCTGAAAAGGAAGTTTCCCTTCTCGATATCATCCCCGTAGAATCTTATATCCTTTACTCTCCTCCGGGGAGAAAGGACGACATCCATTCCGACAGCTTCCTTCAGAGCGCTCTCGATTCTCCTTCCCGACGGCGCATATATATGACTGAGGCCGTTGAGTCTGAAGCCCCGCTTCTTCATCATCCCGCCCATCGTTCCCGGCATCTGAGGAAGGCTTCCCGTGCTGTTGACGTAGACTACGGGGACGGAAAACGCCTCAGAGTAGAGAGTGCACCGTCTGTCATTACTTCTCTTTTCATCCCCGGTCTTTCCCGGATCTCCGGGAGAACCGTGAGGAAAGAGGATGAGGGAGAGTTCCTTATCCTTCACGTTCTCGTAGAAACGGCGCCTCCGGGAGTCATAGCATATTGCAACGGCGACAGTACCGAACGGTGTTTCGATTACGGACGGAAAATCCCCCCTCTTGAAAACTGCACTCTCTCCCTCCCCTTTCGTTACAGATCCGGAAATACCGTCAGGGGTGACTATCATATAGCGGTTGTAATAGTCGCCGTCTCTTTTCTCGAGGTACCCGACTCCCAGTGCGGTATTGTATTTCCGGGCAGCATCGAGAGCCCATTCTGATGTGTCCTCAGCGTTCTCGTCGGCATATTTCCAAACTTCAGGGGATGCCATATATGATGGAAGTGCCAGTTCGGGAAGAACCACAAGTTCCGGAGAGGGAAGACGGGAGATAAGGCCATCGATGTATCTCTTTCTCTCTTCTATTCCCCTGATGTCGTTATCGAGTTCGAGTGCGAATATGCGCATTGAGACTCCTCCCTGCGGTGAGTATACTCTTCTATCCCGTAGAAGAAAAAGGCCCGTAGCGCTACACTTTTCTCATGACAGAAAAAGAAAAGATGGAAAGGGGCCTCGTTTACGACGCCAACGGGGACATGGAGCTTCTCGCATTGAGGCTCAAAGCCGAGGATCTGTGCTTCTCTCTCAGAAACACTTCTCCCCGTGATACAGAGAAGATAAAAGAAATACTTTCCTCCCTCATCCCGGAACTCGGAGAGAATACGACGATCCTCACGCCCTTCGAAGTCGACTACGGCACCTACTGCCATATCGGGAAGGGATGCTTCATCAACCACAACGCATATCTTATGGACGGCGGCGGCATATGGATCGGCGACAACACATTCATCGGCCCGTCCTGCGGCCTTTATACGGCAACCCATCCTCTTCTTCCCTCCGAGAGAAACAGGGGACTCGAGAAAGCAAAACCTGTACGTATCGGCTCCGACTGCTGGCTCGGATCGTCTGTTGTGGTGCTCCCCGGAGTCACGATAGGAGACGGAGCCGTAATCGGCGCGGGAAGCGTCGTCACGAAAGATATCCCGCCCCATGTCGTTGCAGCCGGCAACCCCGCAAGGGTTCTGAGAAAGATAACTGAAGAGGATTCTCTTATAAGGAATTGAAGACGGGCTTCATCCTCTCGAATGTGCAGAAGTACCTGTAGTGTGAACTACTCGGTAATAAATTACCAGAGCATCATGGCTGAGATTGCTCTCCCATGGGTGCGTCCATGACACCGCTACTGCTATTGCTAGACAGCTACTTTGTATACATATGGCATTCGTATGTCTGCCATTTGTATTTG